>JBDTIR010000760.1:0-2592 GCA_039936275.1 Isosphaeraceae bacterium
GGGTCATGGGTCCAGACGGCAAGGTGGCGCACGTCCGCTGGACCGCGTGCAAGGACCCGGAAGTCCGGGCCGCGCCGGTCGGCACCATCGACCCCATGCTCAAGATGATCAGCTTCTGGAACGGTGAGGAGCCGATCGCGGCCTTGACCTACTACGCCACCCATCCTCAAAGCTACTACCGAACCGGCCTGGCCACCCCCGACTTTCCCGGGATCGCCCGAGACCAGCGCCAGGAGGAAACCAAGGTGCCTCATATTCACTTCAACGGGGCCGGCGGCAACATCGGCGCGGGCAAGTGGAATGACGGTTCCCATGAAAACCGCCAGATTCTGGCCGACCGGGTCGCCGAAGGGATGGCCAGGGCATGGGACGCCACCAAGAAGACCCCGATCACCTCGGCCGACGTCTCCCGGGAGTCGATTCCCACCGCCTTACCGCCAGCCCCGCACCTCGACGAGGCCAAACTCCTGGCCGTCGTCAACGACGACTCGAAGCCGACCAGGGTGCGAGACACCGCCGCTCGTGAACTTGTCTGGCTTCGCCGCTGCCTTGCCGGTGAGAAAATCAACGTCACCTGCCTGAGTCTCGGCAAGGCCCGCATCCTTCACCTGCCCGGCGAATTGTTCGTCGAATACCAGCTCGCCGCGCAAAAACTGCGTCCCGATCTCTTCGTTGCCATGGCGGCCTACGGCGACTACGCCCCCGGCTACATCGGCACCGAGATCGCCTATTCCCAAGGGGGCTATGAAACCAGCCCGCAAGCCTCGCTCGTCGCCCCCGGGGTCGAACGCGCCTTGATGGGCGCCATCGAACAACTGCTCCGCAAAAAATAGAGGTTGCCGACGTCCACAACGCCTCTTGGAGGGCGTATGCATACGCCCTCCAAGATCATTGGCATCACTCTGATTGCCAAGGGGGCTGGTGGAACCAGGCTCGTAAAATCTCGGCCGCGGGGCGGTCGTCGCCGGGAGGTCGATCAATCAAGGGCAAGTCCTGGGCGCGGACCAGGCGACGGACCAAGTCGTCGTCAGCCGCCGAGGATGGATCGGCCGCGAAGACGGATGGATGAACGACGACGCAGTCCCATCGACTTTCGCCAAAGCTTAACGACCAGTTCATGGTCCAGGCGTAACTATAAATAAACGATTCTTGCGTGCTTGCTTTCGATGCGCGTGGAATGGCGAGGACGACCAGGTCGGGGGCCAACGGACGAACGCGCGTTTTCGCGTCCTGCTCCAAGTCCGGCAGGGTCTTGCCGGCCGTCGGCCAGGTCGTGACCTTGAGATTCGCGTCGGGGGCCTCGGCCAGGAAGGCGGGGGCGAGCAGGTCGTTCATCGGCGGCATGGCGAGAACCCGGATCGGTTGACCGGCTTTGAGGCGGGCGGCGACCGTCGGCAAAAGGGGAGACGGAAGCGGCACGTCGGCCAGCTTGACCGCTGCTCCGGTGATCGCCCGGGCGATCGCTTCGGCGATCCGCTGGTGCCCGTTCATGTTCGGGTGGATCTGGTCGCTCATTCCCAGCCGCCAGGCCAGAGGATCATGTTCGCGTCGGGATTCCAGGGCGGCGTAAACGTCGCAAACCGGGACGTCGAGACGACGACCGCAGGCGCGGACCTCGTCGCAAAACGTGAGGAGCCGCTCGACCGGTCGCTCGGGAGTGGTGATCACATTGTTCGGCGTGCAGAGCAAGACCTCCGCCCCGGCGGCCCGGCAACGGTTGACGATCTCAATCAGGTTGGCGCGATAGTCCTCAAGAGGAACCCGCGTCATGTCATTGAGACCGAACATGACCGTGACCAGGGTCGGCTTGTGGCTCAAAACGTCGCGGTCGATTCTGGCGAGTGCGTCGCGGGTCGTGTTACCGCTGATCCCGGCGTTGATCGTTGAGACGTCGGCCCCCGGGTAGGCCGTTCGCAAAGCGATGCCGAGCATGTCGGTATACGTCCGACGTCCACCCGTATGGTAATACAACCCGGTCACGCTGTCACCGAAGCAGACCACCCGCACCGTCCCTTCGGCCTTGAGCGCGGCGCGGGTGGCGTTGAGCACCGGCGCGGTTGCTTCGCGAGCAGGGGCGTCGGCCCCCGCGACCAGGCCCAGGGCGGCCCATGCGGTCAGCCCTGTGATCGTTCGTCGTGACGGCATCGGTGTCGATCCTCGTTTCATTGTTCCTTGGCCAACCAGGGGGCGTGGTTCCCAGCCCGTTTTCGACTGTATCACCCGCACGAACCGACCGCGAGCGGGCAACCGAGCCCTTCACCCCCAGAATGTTCCGTTTTCGTCCAGACCCTTGAAACCCGATGGCCTAACTGGCATAATACCGATAATAGATCAGTATGCCAGCCCGCCAGCCGACGCCCGCCGAAGCCCTCCGGAATGCCGCCGCCAGACTCAATAAGGGGTGGCCATGCAAAACAGACCCAGCGCGGTACAATCCATCCGCATGGAACCAACAGAAGGCCCAAAGCCCAAAGATTGGACGACGCCATGACCGTGGTCTCATTACCGCCAGGTTTGCCGACCAGGAACCGCCAGGTATCCCGTGCCCGACGCCGTGGGCTGGGCCGTCTGGTCGCGGCCATGGTCGTCGTT
>JBDTIR010000761.1:0-3820 GCA_039936275.1 Isosphaeraceae bacterium
CCTTCGGGGCCTCGTCCACGTGCGCCCCGCCTCGGCCGCCCACACCGACCATCCCAAGTCGGATCTGCTCGTTGGCAGTCGTGGCCCGCAGATTGCTGCCGCTGCCGACGACCCACAAGCCGGCGCCGTAGACGGCCGACCGCTTGACAAAGTCTCGACGATTCAAATTTGAACTCATGCATATGCTCCTAAAGTAAGGTCCGGGCGATCCGATACCCAATCTCCGCTCAATCGTAGCGGCGAATTTCCGCGACGCAATCCCCTAGACAGGGAGTTCCTCACTGGACCAAGGAATCTGGCTCCGCTTTCCGGACGTTACCCGACCAGTTGCGGCGAGGTCTCGGCCTCGTGCATCCCTTCCAGGGGGTCCGGCAAAGGGGGCGACGGCCGGCGTCGGCCACGGAACCGGGTCAAGAGGCCGTCAAACAAGGCGTAAGACACCGGCGTGATCAGCAAAGTGGGCAAGAGCGAAAGCATCTGGCCGCCGATGATGACCTTGGCCAGGCTGGCCCTGGCCGCCGCCCCGGGCCCCTTGCCAAGCGCGATCGGCACCATGCCGGCGACCAGCATCAGGGTTGTCATCAAAATCGGCCGCAGCCTCGTGCGGTTGGCCTCAAGGATCGCCTCGTCGCGCGGGACCCCTCGACGACGCAGTTCATTGGTATAGTCCACCTGAAGGATGCCGTTCTTCTTGACAATACCCACCAGCATGAACAAACCAAAGATTGCGTAAATGTCCATCGGCTGATTCAAGAGCTTGAGCGACAAGAGCGCGAACGGGAACGTCAAGGGGAGGGCCAGCAAGATCGTGATCGGATCAATAAAACTTTCAAACTGCGCGGCCAGGACCATGTACATGAATGCGAGCGAAAGACCGAACGCCAAGGCGAAGTTGCCGGCGACCTCGTCAAGGCTGCGTGAGCGATACCCTTTGCGCCAGCCGTAAGGGGGCGGCAGCTTCATCGCCTCGGCCTCTCGGACCATGATCGCCACGCCGTCGCCGGTGGAGATGCCGTCAAGCTGCGCACCGACGGTCGTCCGTCGCATCCGGTTGAGGCGTTCGATCCGGGTCGGCCCGCTACGCTCTTCCATCAAGGCCACGCTGCCCAAAGGGACCAACCGGCCGTCGAGCGTGGGCACGGTCAACTCGTCGATCGTCTGCCGATTGCCGCGCTGGCGGGGCTCGGCCCGGAGCCAGACGTCGTACTGCTCGTCGGACTCCTTGAACGTGGACACCGGCTCGCCGCCCACGAGAATCCCCAGGGTTGACGCCACGGGCTCAACCGCCACGCCCAGGTCCGCCGCGCGGTCGCGGTCAAGCACCACTTGAAGCTCAGGCTTGCGAACCGAGAGCGTGGTGTCAACGTCACTTAAACCCTCGGCCCGCTTCAGTCGATCAACAAGTTCATAAGTGTAATCTCCAAGCACATCAAGATCTGGACCGACAAGATTAATGTCGATGGCGAAGGTACCGCCGCCGGACCGTAAGGGGTCCACGTCGCTGACCGCCGTCCGCCAGTCAGGATAGTCTTTGAGAATGGCGCGGGCGTCGCGCATCACGTCGAACTGCGAATACTTACGTTCTGAGAGATCGACCAGTTGCACGTACAGGTCGCCCCTGGTGACGTCCCCAGCGCCTCGGGTCACGCGGCCGGAAGTCTCACCGATCGTCGTCAAGATGCTCTCGACCCCTCGCAAGGTCTTGAGCCTGCGCTCAAACTCGGCGAACTGCTGATCCATCATCGCCAGGCTCGTGCCCGCGGGGGCCAGAACAATGACCTGAAATTCACTCGTGTCGTCGCGAGGAATATATTCCATGCTCGTGGCCTTCAAGAGCGGATAGCCTGAAGCGATCAGGCCGGCCGAGACCAGCGAGACCACCAGCTTATGCCGCAAGGCCCAGCCCAGAATGGCCGTATACGAGCCTTCGACACCTCGCCAGACCAGGTTTGACTTCGACCCGCCGCCCCGGCCGTGCTCGACCTTGAGGAACCGGCTGCACAGCATCGGCGTCAAGGTGAACGAGACGAACAAGCTCATCAGGATCGCGAACGCGATCGTCAGGCCGAAGCTATGAAAGAGCCGGCCAACCTGCCCCTTCATGAACGCCACCGGCACGAAGATCACGACCAGGGAAAGACTCGTCGCCATCACCGCCAAGGCGATTTCCGACGTCCCCACCCGCGCGGCCTCTTTCGCCGGCCTGCCGTGCTCTTCCATGTGCCTGAAAATATTTTCATGAACCACCACCGCGTCATCAATCACGATACCGATGGCCAGGACCAGGGCCAACATGGTGATGTTATTAAGCGTGAACCCGAGGGCGTCCATGCAGGCGAACGTGGCGATGATCGACGCCGGGATCGCCGAGGTGGCGATCAAGGTCGTCCGCCAGTCATTGATGAAGCCGAGAATCGTCAGGGCGACCAGCCCCGAGGCCAGAAGGAGATGGAACTGAACTTCATGAATCGATCGATTGATGAAGATTGACTGATCGCGAACGGTCTTGAGGCTGATGTCGGGCGGCACGGCGGCTTGCAAGGTTTTCAGCCGTTTCTTGACCAGGCGGACGACCTCGACGGTGTTGGCCCCGGTTTGCTTGCGCACGACCAGGCTGACGGCGGGCACGCCGTCGAGTCTGGCGAGCGAGCGCGGATCTTCGACCCCTTCCTCGGCGCGGCCGACATCCTGGATCCGCACCGGGTAGCCGCCGCGTTTGGCCACGACCAGATCGTTGAAGTGATCGGCCGTGTCGAAGCGGCCCATGACGCGCAAGACCAGTTCCCGGCTCTTTTGCTCGACCCGGCCGCCGGGAAGTTCCAGGTTCTGGCGAAGCAAGGCCTGGCGGACGTCTTCGATCGACAGCCCGAAGTGCTGGAGCTTGTCGGTATCGACTGTCACCTGCACGATCCGCTGGCGGTAGCCGACCATGGCAACCTGGCCGACGCCGGAAATGGTCTCGATGTTCTCCTTGATCCGTCGCTTGGCGATCTCGGTCACTTCGCGGAGGTCGCGCTGGCCGGAGACGACGACGGTCACCACGGGCGCGGCGTCTTCATCAAGTTTGTCAATGACCGGCAGCATTGTTCCCAAAGGAAGCTGCGCGACCATCGCGTTGACCTTGTTCTGGACCTCCTGCGCGGCGACGTCCGGATTTTTCTCAAGGACGAACCGAATGAAGACTTTCGAAACCCCTTCCTGGGTCACGGATCGAAGTTCGTCGATTCCTTCGATCGTATTGACGGCCTCTTCGATCGGCCTGGTGAGCTGAGTCTCAACTTCCTCGACGCTCGCCCCACGCAAGGTGGTCGTGATGAAGACGAACGGCAGGTCAAGCTTGGGCTGAAGATCAACGCCCAGACGGCGATACGACACGACGCCGAGCACGATCGGCAAGATGCAGAGCATCGTGGCAAAGACCGGGCGTCGAATGCAGAGGGCGGGCAAGCTCATCGGGCGGGTTCCGCGTTCAAATTGGCGGGAGGGAAGGTTTCACCCTGACCGATCCGACCGACCCTGTCAAGTTGCTGGAATCCGCCCGCGAAGGCATCCGCCGCCGCGCCGCTCGTTGAGTCACCATTGCGTCGGGAGACATGCGCTTTTCCTTGGCGTTCCCTGGTTCACCAGATCTCCCACCAGACTGCCAAAATGGCAGTTGGCTTCGTTCGGCGCGGCGTGCAGAAAGATCCCTCGCTGACGCGTCGGGTTGCAATTCCCGAAGGAAGGGGCCCCCTCGCTGACGCGTCGGGTTGCAATTCCCGAAGGAAGGGGCCCCTCGCTGGCGCTTCGGGCATCGAAACCCGACGCGTGAGCGAGGAAT
>JBDTIR010000762.1:0-2589 GCA_039936275.1 Isosphaeraceae bacterium
ACATTCAAGAGCCAGGGGTACGCTTTCTTGTCAAGCGGGCGACCATCGGGGAAGACTGCCGGAAGGTCGGCGAGTTCTTCCCAGAGCCGCTGGAGTCCCATATGAAAGTAAATGTACATGCAGAGCAAGAGCAAGGGGGCGACGGCGTAGAACCGGATCAAGGGGATGTCGGTACCCAGGATTGGCAGTCTTGAGGCGACGGGCGCGGCGTTGTTCAGGAGCTGGGCGTCAATGGTCGAGGCGATGGTCAGCCAGGTATAAGCGCAGACCAGGAGGACGGACGTGAACAGGTTTTGGGTCCCCTTGGAGACTTCGGCGACGTTGGCCAAGCCTTCGAACTTGAGTTCGGGCGGCAGGATCGCGCCGCCGAGATTGGCCCCGCCAAGCTGGCCGATGAGCAGGCCGCGACAGCCGGAGAGGTCGGCGTCGGCAAAACTGGCGTCCCTGGCGTAGGCTCTGCGGAGGTCGGCCTCGCGGAGCAAGGCCCTCGACAGGTCGGCCCCTTGCAGCGAGGCGCCCGAGAGGTCGGCGTGGCAGAGATCGGTGCGCGAGAAGTCGGCCCTTCGGGCGCGGACGTCGGACAGGTTGACGTCTCGGAGGTTGGCCAGGGTGAGGCTCGCGCCGGTCAGGTCGGCCTTGGCGAAGCAAGCCCCCTGGAGGTCAAGTTTTCGGAGGTTGGCCCCGCGGAGGTCGGCCCTGGACAGGTCGGCCCCGGTCATCAGGGCGCGTTGCAGGTCGGCCCCACGCAGGCTGGCCTCGCTGAGGTCGGCGTTTCTCAGGTCGGCCCCCTGGCCTTCGACCCCTTTGGACTTCAGCCAGGTCTTGTGCGCGGCCACGATCGCCGCCAAGGCCTCCGGCGAAGGTCGTCGAGGCGCAGGGCCTTCCGGGGCGTTGACCTCGGTCTCTTGTCCAGGCGTGTCCAAGAGGCCGTCCTCCCTGTCCATCCTTTGATTGTCCGTCCTTGTGGCTCATGCCCAGCCGACTCTACCACCCATCCGGCCTTTGGTTCAATCGGAATCAGATCGACCGCCTTGAATTTGAACGGGTCAGCCTCGCCAGCCGCCGTTGACTTCCAGGACGTGGCCGTTGATATAGCTGGCCAGGTCCGAGCAGAGGAAGAGCACGGCGTCGGCGACTTCCTCGGCCTTGCCAAACCGTCGCAAGGGGATGGCCTCGACCATGCCGAGCCGGACCGACTCAGCCACCCCGGCCATCAAGGGGGTGTCAATGACCCCGGGGGCGACGGCGTTGACCCGGATCGACCGCCGGGCGCATTCCTTGCTCAGGACGCGAGTTAAGGCGTGGACCCCCGCCTTGGCCGCCGCGTAGTTCGCCTGACCGTGAAACCCCGCCGACGCCGACAGGCTGCCCATGTTCACGATCGCGCCGCCGTCTCGCAGGACCTCCAGGCCAAACTTGCACGCATGGAAGACTCCTGAGAGGTTTACCCCGATGACCGCGTCCCATTCTTCCAGGCTCATCTTGGCCACGGATCGGTCACGGAGGATGCCCGCGTTGTTGACCAGGATGTCCAGACCTCCGCAACGGACCTTCGCCTCGGCCATCATCGCCCAGACCGCTTCTGGATCGGCGACGTCGGCAAGCAGGGTCGAGGCGCTCCCCGGGCGGCTTTGATTCAGGTCCAGGGCGATCGCCTCGGCGTCGTCCTTGGTTGGCTCATCGGGGTGGTTCAGCAGGACCAGGGCCCCCGCCCTGTGCAAGGTTCGGGCGACCTCCGCCCCGATCCCCCGCGAGGCCCCGGTGACGAGCGCGGACTTGCCAGTCAGGTCAATCATGATGGACATAACCATGGTGCTCCACGAGGCCGAACAGGGCGATTCAGGGGAGAAGAGGTCCGCCTCGATCAGCGCCTCACGGAGCGCCCGGGCGTCGGGGTCATTGAGGGCGAGCACCTGAATCGTCACCCGACCAATGGGCGTCCGGCCGATCAACGTGGTGCCCAGCCACTCGAAATGAACAGCCCGGGAATCTCGGCGTGGATGGAACAAAGGCACGACGTGACCGCTCTTCGGATCAATCCCAGCAATGTTCGGACCGTTATGGGCGTTACATCGCAAGCAGGATAGAGCGAGATTGTCGGCGGTTGATGGACCACCATGCTGCCTGGTGATGATGTGATCCACCGGATGCGTCAATTCCGAGACAGATTGGGGCAGATGGCAATACTCACAACGCTCCCCGGCGCGTTGACGAACCAGGCGATCAAGGCCCCAGCCATCCAGGCGTTACGGTGCCGATCTGGCCCGCTCCAAAGAGAGACGCGCCTTCAATTTGAGCAGCGAAAGCACATCGTTGGCGCGGATGTATTCTTCAAGTTCCGCGCGTTCGCACTCGGTCAGAAGCCCTTGCTGGTTTCGGCTCGTCAGATCTTCAACCCGCGTCCGGTCGGCCTCGCAGAAGCTCAGCGCGAGCAGCGACCTAGCCGCTTCCGGGCCCAACGTGGCCCGGCCTGGCTCGATGACCCGTCCCAAAATGCCCGCTCTGGTACATTCTGGCATGATCGCCCCCTTGATTCCATTCCTGATTTCTCAAGGTTACCGCGCAACAGCCGAGTGGTCCAGTGTGACG
>JBDTIR010000763.1:0-4409 GCA_039936275.1 Isosphaeraceae bacterium
CTTGAACTCGCGGGTGTAATTGCGTCTCTGCTTGGCCATCTGCGGATCTCCTCACGGTGAGCTTACACTCTTATCGGAGCGCTCACCATTTGTGGGGAAGTCCAGTCCGCTCTACGTTGACGATGCGTTGCTCTTGCTCGGTCAACCGCACGCGAAGCCAAGCCATGACGCGTCTCCTGAGGTTGCGACTCCAGCTCGAAGCTCCCTCCTGGTCGGGAACGAGACGAAGGTAACAGATCAGTCGTGGAGCGGAAATGTCTCAGCCAAGAACGCGCGGAGTATAGCAGCCCTGGAAGCCGCGCGACGAAACGGGGAACTCGACGAATGGCGTCGATCTTGTGTGCTACCGGAGCGGCCCTTGCCGGAACCGGTTCGCGAGGCCGCTTGGTCGCCAAATCGGCGCACCAACTGGCGAGCGCTAGGAAGTTATGGACGGATCACACGCGGGCTTCTGTCGGTAACGTCAGGTATCGGTCGGTGTCGGCCTCTCGTCGGCCTCGGGCGGGCAAGGTTGTATTCTCGATATGGGAGGAATCCAGGTATCGGTCGGTGTCGGCCTCCGCACACCGGAGCGCAGCAAGACTATCACGATGACCGATTCAAGGATATCAAGTCATGGTCCGTCGCGCCAGACTACTCAAACCGCACAGTTGTGCGCACTAGCTCTGGACCAAACGACGCGCCTTGTCTTACCTTTTGAATGTCATCCGCGTTGTCAAAGCGAGGAACATCGCGTACTCTTTTGGGAACAAAAGGCCGGGGGCATCCCCCGCGCCGGGTAAGGGATCGCTCATGCATCGCATTTTTCTGGGATTGGCCATCACCGATGGCACCTTGCTTCTGGTCAGCTTCGGGCTGGGGTTCGCCGCCAATGGCAGCGTGCGCGGGCCTGGATCGTGGTACACCGTCCACTTCCTGTTCGGCCTGCTCGCCACGATGACAACCTTGCTGGTCCACTCGATCGCCTTCACCTATTTTTTGGGAACGGGGCGATGGGTGAAGGAAGTCGTGACCATCTACAAGCTGCCCGCCTGGGTTAACGCCCAGGCAGTGCGGAACAAGCGGCGAGCCTTCCCGTTTGCGGTGCTTGGAATGTTCATGGTCGGCGGGACGGCCTGGTTGGGGGCCGGGGCCGAGCGGCTCGGCTGGCCAACGATGTTGCACCTGAGCATGGCGGCCGTGGCCCTTGGCTTTACTGCGGGCGCGTTTGCCGTCGAGTACGCGGCGATCGTCGCCCAGGCGCGCTTGATCCTTGAGGTCAAGGACCAGGCGGATCGACTCCGAGAGGCCCAGCAGGCGGCGGCCGGTTTGTGATCTTGATCTCAACGAGCCGGGTCGGTCAACACGTCTCAACCAAAGGACATTCATCGGTATGTCGCCGCTCGTCGTCATTATTTTGATCGTCTTGGTGGACCTGATCGGGTTCACCATCGTCATGCCCTTGCTGCCGCCCTTTGCCGAGCAATACGGTTTCTCGAAAGTGCAGATCGGCCTCTTGCTGGCAGCGTATCCAATGTGCCAACTCGTCGCCGGGCCAATCCTGGGGAGGCTCAGCGACCGCTACGGCCGTCGTCGTGTCTTGATCGTGAGCCAGGCGGGAACGGCGCTCTCGTTCCTGATCCTCGGCCTGTCACACAACTACACAATCATGCTTTTAGCCAGGATGCTCGACGGGGCCTCCGGCGGCAACATCCTGGTGGCGCAAGCGTATATTGCCGACATCACCAAGCCCGAGCATCGAGCGCGCAGCTACGGCTTGATTGGCGCAGCCTTTGGCATCGGGTTCGTGCTGGGACCGCTCTTGGGCGGGCTCTTGGTGTCGATGCCGGTGGCGCAGGAATGGCAGCTCCGGCTGCCGTTCCTGATCGCGGCCGGGTTCTCGACTCTGGCCTGGGTCCTAGTCCTGACCCACCTGCCGGAATCCTTGCCGGCGGATTCGACTGTCAGGCAGGCGGCGAGGGTCGTCACCTGGCACGGTCTGCTCGGCGCGGTCTCCAGCGCCCGGATTGGCCTCTTAGTAGGCGTCGGGGCCTTGGTGGTTCTGGCGTTCGCGGCCCTGGAAGGGACCTTCAGCCTCTTCCTTCATGAGCGGCTGGGCTGGTCGCCTCGGGGGGCGGCCCTGGGGTTCGCGTTTCTTGGCCTGGTCAGCGCAATCGTGCAAGGGGGCCTGATTCGCAGACTTGTGCCCCGCTTCGGCGAGCCTCGCCTGATCCTCGTCGGCATCGCCACCCTCGCCGTCGGCATGGCGGCGATGGCCCTGGTGACGAACACGCCCACCCTCCTGGGCGCGGCATTGATTGTCGGCGTCGGCCAGGGGCTCGCCAGCCCGACGATTCAAGGCTTGCTCTCCAGGGTCACGCCTGGAAGCGAGCAAGGGGCGATCTTCGGCACCCTGACCTCGGCGCAGACCCTGGCCCGCATGATCAACTACCTGGTCGCCAACCGCTTGCTCGGCCAGTTCGGCCCCGCCGCCCCGTTCTGGGAAGGCGCGATCATCGCGACTCTTTCCCTCGCTCTCGCTTCCGCGCTCATCTTCGGCCTGACCGGACTCAACGTCCGCTCCGCCGAAGGCCAACCCGACGAGGTCGGTCTGAGCGCGGCCGAAGTCGATGGATAGTAGACGTTTTCGCGGTCTGTGGCATTCTTCCTTTGAAGCTGAATATTAGGCGGCGGAGGCGGAACGTGGAGCGACGGCAACTTGTCGAGAGCCTGAGCCGCCTGCCGGTCGAAGAACTCGCCGCCGTCCTGCGAGAGGTGTTCGACGGGAGCCTGCCCTGGCCAAAGGAGCAGTCATTTTGTCGGAACCGGTTCTTTCTCGGGGTCGCATCCAGCGACCTGGAATCTGACGAGGACCAGGCCGAGCGATGGGGTCGGTGGAAACTGGAAGCGGTCGCTTCGCCCGACCCCACGCACTATGGCACCCAAACGGGGCCTGATTGGGGCCTCTGCCAGTCGGGGGAGTGCGGCGTCTGCGGCGTCGGCGCTCGCTCTAACGTCAAGCATGGCCTCTGTGCCGTCTGCGGGGCCGATGTCTCCATGACGTGAAATGCCGGGCCTATCCGTCATCGCAGCGGACCCGATCAATTCCCGCGTCAAAGCTCCCAGACCCGTCGGCCGCCGAGGAACATGGTCAGGTAGCCGTCCTCACTGATCTTGAGCACCGGCCCGTGGTACGACGCAGCCAAAGAGGCGGTCGTCCGCGCTCCTTCGACGGCTCGGGCGGCAAGGACAGTCTCGGGGGCGACCCGCAGGATCGCGCCGAAGGCCAGAAGACGGCCGGCGGCGTCGGCCACCACTGCGCCGTCGATCCCGGCCAGGGCTTCGAGGACTGTGTCATCCAGGTCGGCGATCCCTTGACCACGGACCAGGTGATGCAACGATCGCCTGGCCAGGCGGGGCGAGAGGTTCTCCGGATCCACATGATCGTCGGCGACAACCTCGTCAATGATTCGATCTCCGGGCGCGACCAGAAGCGGCAACGATGCCGAAGGGTCGCGGAGCACGACAAAGAGCCCGCCTCGACGCTCATCGGCCAGGTTCAAGGCGGCTCGGAAGATCCTGGCCGCCAGGTCGGGCGGCCTGGACGGGCCGACCGCCTGGCACCAGGCGGCGAACTTCGCCGGAATGTCGATCGGACGCCAGCGGGCGTCGCTGTAGCCGAACACCCACGTTCCCCCGGCGAACACCTTAATCTCCTGCGCCGGGGTCAAGACCATCACCACATGTTCGCCCGACCTGGTCGCCCGCGCGTGGCTCTGATAAGGGCGAGGGCAAGGGACGTCTACCGGGTCGGCCCCTTGCACCTGCCCTGCCCAGCGGTCGATATCGACCGGCCAGGCCAGCTCCCCATGACGGTCTACCAGATAGACCGTGCGTAGGCCGTCGCAAAGCCGGTGGAAACTCTTGATCGCCGACAGGCGGACATTATACTGCGGAGCGCCCGGCGAGTTGACCCGGCCTGGCGAGGCGGGATCGAACTCGGTGCCCAGAAGCACGACCCCGGTCGAGACCTGCCGGTTCTCGTAGGTCGTCAAGGCGGCGACCCGTAGCGCCTCCAGGGCGGCCGGAACCCGCAAGGGGGCGGGCGGGTTTAACACCTCGGTAATGACCAGGTCTTCGGTCGCATAGTGATACAGCTCTTCACGTTGCGAGACTTCGTATCCGAAGAGCGCGCGGAACCGACGATCGAGCACCCGCGACGTTGCCTCAACCAGCCGCCGCTCCGAGGGCAAGAACGGGCTCGGACTCCCTGGCTGAAGCACATACGGGGTCCGGAACCACTCGATTGCCACCCCCAGGCCGTTCGGGTCGTCGCCAATCCGGTAATTCGGCTGGTCAGGCCCCCCGTCCAGGCCGATGAAACTGCGGTCCCCCGCCGTCACCAGCGATGCATCGGGGAAGAAGTGCTC
>JBDTIR010000764.1:0-9673 GCA_039936275.1 Isosphaeraceae bacterium
CCGGCGGGCTCGCGCCGCAAGGCAGGTTGAAGCCCGGGACGACTACCCCGATCAACGCCCGGGACTTGCCGACCCCGACGACCTCGCCAGCGAACTCGAACGGTCCTTGGCTCGATTACGACCAGAATACCGACTTGTGTTCACGTTATATCATGAACAGGCTTTACCCTACGATGAGATCGCCCGCGTCGTCGGCCGGCCGGTCGGCACGGTCAAGACCTGGCTCCATCGCGCCCGGGCTGAGCTAGCCGACGACCTCGACCGACGCGGCCTGGGAATCTGAGAAAAGAAACGATCCATTTTGTCGATTAAGGTTGTTTGATTATGTTATGTAAAAATTATGAGCATTTGTGGAACCTGCGGCTCGACGCCGGATCGGCGTCTGATCCCACCCTGGACCGCGCGCTGGACGAGCACGCCGAGGTCTGCGCGCCTTGTCGGTTGATCGCCCAGCGTTATCGGGTCTTGCAGCGGGCCCTGAGCACCCTGGGCTCGCCGGTCTCGCCGTCGTTGGAGTTCGCGGATCGGGTCCTGGCGGCTCAAGACGGGCTCGAAACCGCGCCTCGGCCGATCCGGCTGGTCCGTTCGCCAATCCGATGGGCGGCGGCTGCGGCTGTGGCGGCGTCCTTGCTGGCGGCGGTCGCCTTGACGGCGCGGGTTGAACCTCAGAACAACGAGCGGCCAGCCTTGCCGCAGCCCCCGGTCCTCGCCAGTCGTTCGCTGGATGAAGCCCTGGCCGAGGCAACCTCGGCGACCCTGGCGCTGGCAAGGGCCACGACCGACCCGGCGGGCCGGGTGGGCCGCCGGATGCTCGACGCGGCGACCGTCCCCGACGCGGTCCCGGCCTTGCCAACCAATCTGGCGACGAGCCCCGAGGTCTTGCGGACGGTCGGCGGTCGCGTCGGCTCGGGAGTTCGCCCGCTCTCGGGCACAGCCAGGCAGGCGTTCAGCTTCCTTCTGGTCGAGGCAAAATAACGTCCAAGAGCCCTCTGGCCCAACTGGCTTTGAATCAAAACATGAGATTATAATGAAGAACGTGGTTTTCCTCCCCCTTTTGCTCGTCCTGTCCGTCTCGGTCGCTCGCGGCGAAGGGCCCGCCGACGCGCTCTTGAAGCTGGTCCCGCCCGACGCCGGTGCGGTCCTGGCGGTCGAAGATCTGCGCGAGCATGCTCGGACGGTCATGGACTCGCCGCTGGTCAAAAAATTACGCGGCCTGCCGGCGGTCAAGGCGTGGCTGGGGGGCGACGGCCTGGTTAAGCTCAAGACGGCTCGGCGGGACGTCGAGGCAGCCCTGGGGGTGGACGTTTCCCGACTCCGCGACGACCTTCTGGGCGAGGCCTTGGTCCTGGTCCTCCAGCCCGGCCAAGACGGCGAACCTGAAGGGCCGCCCAGCGGCCTGCTGCTGCTGAAGGTCCGCGATCGAGAGTTGCTCGACCGCCTGATTGCCCTGGTCAATGAGTCCGACCGGCGCAACGGCACCCTCGAACGGGTCGAACGCCGGACCAAAGGGGAGACGGCTTACTCCGTCCGCAGGTTCCGACCCGGCACGAAGCCTGACGAGGCGTACGCCGTCCTGGATGGAGATGTGTTCGCCTGGTCGAACTCGGAAGCCTTGATTCAAGGGGTGATTGATCGCCAAGGGGGCGCACCCGGACTGGGCGACGACCCCCGGCTGATCTCCGTGCGTGCGGCCTTACCCAATAAGGCCCTGGCAAGCCTGTTCGTGAACCCTCGATTCCTTGAGCGTCATCTGGCGGCCGACCCGTCCTCGGCACTCCTTCGGCGCACCCTGGCGGCCGTCGAATATGCAGGCGTCGCCCTGGACTGGCGCGACGGCCCTCAGATTCAGGTTCATCAAACGCTTGATCCGGCGAAGCTGAGCGACCTTTGGAAACGCGGAACGTCCCGACCGGGCGACGTCAACGACCTGGCGACTCGGGTCCCGGCAACGGCGTTGGCGTTAGCGGCTGGCTCGGTAGACCTGGCCGCCCTGGTGAAGATTCTGTCGAGCCTGGTCCCGGAGGCTGAACAGGCCAAGGTCGACAACCTCCAAAACCTGGCGCGTGGGCTCCTGCTCGGACGCGACCCGAGGACCGACGTCCTCAAAGGGGTCGGGCCAGGCGTTTTGAGCTACGTTGAGGCCCCGGTCGGCCCGGAAAACCAATGGCGGTTGCCGGTGATCGTGGCCCTTGGCGTTGACTCCGGCGTGTCGGCCGCGCTGGACAACGCCTTGCGAACCGTTCTGGCGATGCTCGCCCTTGACCCGAAACGGAGCGCCGGTTCGGTCCGGGTTGAAACGCGGACGATTCAAGGGGTCGCGGTGACGACCCTCTCCGGCCCGCGCCCCCCTTTGGCGTTCGCCTTGAAGGACGGACGGCTCATCGTGGGCACAACGCCCAAGGCGGTCGCCGCCGCCTTGACCGCCAAGTCCGGATCAAACACCCGGTTCGCGCAAATCCAGTCCGCGTATTTCCCCAAGGCCGAGAACTTCGCTTACGTTGACCTCGACGCCGTGCATCGCTGGGCCAAGAACCACCGCGCCGAATTGGTTCGACAGCTGACCAAGGGCAAAGAGGACGTCTCGGCGCGCGATCTCGATCAGGCCCTCGCCCTGCTGGGCTTGTTCCGCGCCGGCTACCTGACCAGCGCGATCGGACCCGAGTCAACATCAATACACATGATTATTGAGCTGATCGAATCAACGACTCAGGCGACGGAATAAGACGTAATTCTAATGACATATACCTGATATGTTGAGTTTTATGACAATAATACACCAAGATCATTGACAGACAACGATCTGTGACAATTCTCTCGTCTCCGGGCGGTCCCCGTTTGCTCTTGCCCTGGAAATCGGTTAGCGTCGCGAAGGAGCGGGACTGATCCCTACCTTCTTCCTCAAAAGAGGACTTGCGCGATGCGACCCATCCGCCTTCTGTTGCTCGGCCTCTTCGTGATGACGACCTTGATTCAGGCCGATGAGGACGTCACCGTCGTTGGCGAGGCGAGCGATGGGCGGGTGATCGTGCCGACGAACCAGGTCTTGACCCCGGCTGGTAAGGTCGTGACCTTCCCGGGCCGACCGACCGACCTGGCCCTCTTGCCCGACGGCAAAACAGTCGCCGTCAAGAACCTGCGCGATCTGATCGTGCTCGACGCCGAGGCCGGCACAATTGTTCAGACCTTGAAATTGCCGAGCGGAGGCCACGCGGTCTCGGGCCTGATCGTGGCCGAAGACGGCAAAACGATCTATACTTCCGGCACCGGCAGCAAGATCCACGTCGCCCATCGAGATCAGCCGGACGACCCGTTCCAGTGGGCGGAATCATGGACTCTGCCTGCGCCGAAGGTGGGCGGCGACCCCGCGCCGACTGGCCTGGCTCTGACCGAGGACGGCAAACAAGTCCTGGCCCTCTCTGGCCGCGGCAACACCCTCTGGCGGCTCGACCGCGAGACTGGCAAGGCGATTGGCGAAGCCGTTCAGGTCGGCGTGGCCCCGTTCGGCGTGGTGATCGCCGGAACCAGGGCGTATGTCTCGAACTGGGGCGGCGACCCGCCCAAAGACGACGACCCGCAGGCCCCCAGTTCCAAGACCCGGGTCAAGATTGACCCCAAGACCGGCGCATCGGCGAGCGGCTCGGTCTCGGTCGTTGATCTGACCACCGGCAAGGTCCTCAAAGCGATCGCCACCGGCCTGCACCCTACCGGCCTGACGACCGACAACGAGGGCCGGTTCGTCTACGTCGCCTGCGCCAATAGTGACACGGTTGAGGTCATCGACACGGCGAAGGACGTCGTGGTCGAATCGATCGAGGTTCGTCCCGAAGCGCGCTTGCCGTTCGGAAGCGGGCCGAACGCCCTGGCACTTTCGAACGACGGAGCGCGGCTCTTTGTCGCCAACGGCACGAACAACGCGGTCGCCGTGATCGCTCTGAGCAATAGGCTCCGCAAAGGCGGTGCGGAGCCCGCCAAACCAAGCCAGGTGCTCGGGTTCATTCCTGTCGGCTGGTATCCGGGGGCCGTCATCGAAAGGCAGGACGGGAGTCTCGTTGTCGCCAACATCAAAGGGCAAGGGTCAAGAAATAAGACGCCTGATAAGGCGTTCAACTCGCACGATCACCTCGGATCGGTCTGCGTGATCCCCCACTTCAATGACGACGCGCTGGCGAAATTCACCCAACAAGTCTCCGAGAACAACCGCCAGAGTCGCGCCCGATCCGGGCTCGAACCGCCCGGGGCCGACGTCCCGCCCAGACCGGTCCCCGAGCGCCACGGCGAGCCTTCGGTCTTCAAGCATGTGATTTATATCATCAAGGAAAATAGAACTTATGATCAAGTTTTTGGAGATATGAAGCAAGGCAATGGGGATGAATCACTCTGCCTGTTCGGGCGCGAGGTGACGCCGAACCAGCACGCCATGGCGGAGGAATTCGTCTTGCTGGACAATTTCTACTGCGCAGGGGTGCTCTCGGCCGACGGCCACGCCTGGGCGACTGAAGCGTACGCGACTGATTACCTGGAACGACACTTCGGCGGATTTGTGCGCAGTTATCCGTATGACGGTGATGATCCGTTGGCCTATGCATCGAGCGGGTTCTTGTGGGACAACGCTCTGGCGCACGGGCGGACCTTCCGCAACTACGGTGAGTTCGTCAAGGCGACGATCACGCCCAAGACGGCCAAATGGAAGGACCTCTATGCCGACTATCTCAATGACACGAAGACCGTCAAAATCGTGCCCAGGGCGACCATCGCCACCTTGACGCCGTACACCTGCCCGAATTACATCGGCTTCCCCGGCACAGTGCCCGACGTCTATCGCGCCAAGGAGTTCCTCAAGGAGTTCAAGGAATTCGAGGCCAACGGCGACCTTCCGAACCTGATTATCATGCTCTTGCCGAACAACCACACCGCGGGGACCCGTCCTGATTTGCCGACCCCTCGGGCGATGGTGGCCGACAACGACCTGGCTCTTGGCCGGATCGTCGAGGCGGTCAGCCACAGTAAATACTGGCCCGAGACGGTGATTTTCGTCTGCGAGGACGACCCGCAAGCCGGACTCGACCATGTGGACGGACACCGCACGGTCGCGCAGGCCATCAGCCCGTATACCCGCAGGGGAATGGTGGACCACGGCTTTTATTCGCAGGTCGGTCTGGTCAAGACGATGGAATTAATCCTCGGTCTGCCTCCAATGAATCAGATGGACCTTGCCGCCCCCGCGATGCGAGGCTGCTTCCAGGACGAGGCCGACCTCCGCCCCTACACCGCGAAGCCGAACATCGTCCCCTTGGACGAGATGAATCCGTCACTGTCTCAGCTTTCGGGCAAGGCGTTGCACTGGGCGCAAGTGTCCTTGGAACTGGACCTGGACGACGTGGACGACGCCCCGGAAGACACGTTCAACCGCATCATCTGGCACGCGGTCAAGGGCGTGGACGTGCCTTATCCGGCAGTGGCCAGGGCGGAAGACGACGACGAGGATTGAGCGGAGGCGGGGGGGGATCTGGACTCAACCCGGTTCCCCCAAAACCAAGAGGGATGAGGGAACCGGAGCGCCGATTGACTACTCGTGACGGGAGTGATCATTGATTCATGAGCCTATTGACCTTTGAGCCTGCTTGACAGTTCCGCCTGCGAAACGATAAAAGGGACGGCGACGGCCTCTCCAGGAGTGTTGCGATGGCGACCGTGACGAGCCCACTGGTGAACATTTCATTAAGCGCGGCCGATCACATCCTGGCGCTGGGCGTCTGGACTCCGTTCCGAGCCATGCTGGAGCGGACCACCCGCGCGACCCCTGGCCTGCGGTCGATCACGGTCTCACTGGACGATTCAGCGGGTCTCGGTGAGTCGATCATTCGGATCGTGGGGGAGACCGATCAGGTCCCGCATGAAGAGGCGGGGGCAGACCCGGAGCAGGAATCGACAGATTGGCAATGGGAGCGATGGGCCTCGGAGACGCTTCCCCCCGATGTATTGCGGCATTTTTGCATGATGACCATTCCCGTCGACAAGGGCGCGATTGATGAACGGTAGGGCGTTCGTGGAGGTCGCCCGGGAACTTGCCCAGAATCCTATTGAGTGGGGGCGGGCGTTCCGCCGATTTCTTCATGCGATCGAAAGTTCGGTATGGTCTATGACGAGCAAGATGTTCTTACGGTGTATATCTTGCGGTGGCATTACCGCCTAATGACCCGGTTCGAGTCGCAGGGCATGGCCGCCATCGCTTTCGAGGAGAAGGCGCGCACGCTGCAAGCCGAGAACGAACTGGTGGCGGCTGAATTCCGGAAGTGCTGGAGCCGTTTCACAACCCGGGCCGGTCGGAAAGCGCTGAAGCTGGGATCGATAGCGTTTCATCGCCAGGTTTGCCTGCGAATCCTGCGCGATCACGGACGTGAAATTGTCGTGAATCGCTGCCCGAAGTGCCAATGCGTCGCCAGGACGCCGAAAGCAAAGCAGTGCTTCTGGTGTGGTCATGATTGGCATTTCACCTCGTCGGAACGACCCTCGGAGGGTTCGATCAAGATGCGCTGAACGAGGGCGAAGGCGCTCGATCCGCCGATCTGTCGCTTGGGGTGGATTTCTCGACGCGACCTGAAGATAATGCGGCGGTTCGGTCTTTTGAGGAACCACCCGGATTCGCAACGAACGGATTCACCAATGATTACGCAAGGGATCAAGGACGTCCTCTTCGGCTTGAATCGTCACCTGACCAAGCCGGGCACTCTGGCGGCGGCGGCCAGATATCGGCTGGGCGGGGTGAAGGAGGCCGAGGGCCTGGCCGTGCATCTGGGCTGCGGCGGACACTATATTCCCGGCATGGTCAACGCTGATGGCAACCTGTTTCGCAAGGTGGACCTCTGGCTCGACCTGCGCAACCGCTTGCCGTTCCCCGACCGGAGCTGCCGGTTTGTTTATTCGTCACATACCATTGAGCACCTCTTTCCTTACGAGGCGATCGCACTTTTGCGAGAGATTCGCCGCGTCCTGGCCGTTGGGGGCGTGGTGAGGATCGCCGTGCCGAGCGTGACTCACGCCCTCTGGGTGGCCCAGGGGGGGCAGACCGAGGACTGGCCCAGACCGTTTGCCGACCCGGTGGCGCAAGCGGTCAATTACCTGTTTTGCGACGGTCAACACAAATACGCCTACAACTTTGATATTCTGGCCAGCTTTGCCCGCGAGGCCGGGTTCGGCGACGCGCGCGATCTCTCACCCGCTTTGGGCGATTTCCCGAGTCCTAAAACCTACGGCGGCTTGACCGTCGGCGACCGCGAGCCGGTCGGGTCGCTGGTGGTCGAACTGTCTGCCTAACTAGGCAAGGATTGACCAACGCCGGTTCCGGAGACTAACCTGACCTCAGGCAGATCGACCGCGCGCCGACCCTGGATGCCCAACGGCCGCCCCGCTCCTGGACCCACCTTGGCCAAGGATAACGACTGATGCCGACCTTGCTGGAGACCTTCCCGAACCAGTTCCCCGGGCGGGACTATGAGATCGAGATCACCTGTCCGGAGTTCACCGCCGTCTGCCCCATGACCGGTCAGCCCGACTTCGGCGCGATCGAGATCACCTACGTGCCGGCGGGCCTCTGCGTCGAACTGAAAAGCCTCAAGCTCTACCTGTTTGCGTTTCGAGACCGGGGGATCTTCTACGAACACTCGATCAACACCATCCTTGACGACCTCGTCGCGGCCTGCCAACCCCGCTCAATGACCGTCGTCGGCCGGTTCACCCCCAGAGGGGGGATCTCGTCAAAGATCACCGCGCGGTACGAGGTCCACAGCGGCAAATAATTCGTGGCAACCATAGATTTTATAATAAAAAAATACGATTCGCATCAAGGTGCGGAAAGGCAGGTGAGATGCGGCCCGGAATCTTGACGCTCACCACCGACTTTGGCGCCGGGCCGTATGTGGCGTCGGTGAAGGGGATCATCCTGGGCCTGGCGCCCGGGACGCAGCTTGTGGATGTGAGTCATACGATCGCACCCCAGAACATTCTGGAAGGGGCGTTCGTGCTGTCGGGAATCGTTGAGTCATTCCCCCCGGGGACGGTCCATCTGGCCGTGGTTGACCCCGGGGTCGGGACCGAGCGGCGGATGGTTGCGGTCTCGGTGGCCGACCAGTGGTTTGTCGCCCCCGACAACGGCGTGCTGTCCGCGGTCGTGCGCGGCCGGACCCCGGCGTCGATTCGCGAATTGACCAATCCCAGGGTGCGCCGGCGGGTCGTCTCACACACGTTCCACGGCAGGGACATCATGGCTCCCGCCGCCGCGCACTTGCTCAGAGGGGACGATCCAGCGATCCTGGGGCCGGAACTCAAATCCCTGATCACCCTGGCCAACTTCGATCCGCGCGTGGATGAAACCGCGCTGGTCGGCGAGGTCCTCTTTCGCGACGCCTTCGGCAATCTGATCACGAATATTCACGCCGAGCTTCTGGCCAACGCCCCGCCGGAGCACTGGACCATCGAAGTCGCCGGGACTCGCGTCGTCGGCCTCCATCGAACCTATGGCGATCAGCCCCCGGGCTCCCTGGTCGCGCTGTCGGGCAGTAGCGGCTGGATCGAGATCGCCGTCGTCAACGGCGACGCCGCTCGCCACCTGACCGCCGGCCCGGGCACAACCGTCTGGTTCCGCAAGACCTAGACACGGATCTGACAGAGCAATGACTTGATATTCAATTTCAATGAAATTCTCTCATTCTGAAAACGGCCTTTTATAACGAACTTATTTCGAGTTTTTGATGCACGACGTCGAGACGCTCCGGGCCTGGGACAAGGCCCATCTCTGGCACCCGTTCACTGCGCAGGCTGATTGGGCCTCAGCCGACCCCTTGATTATTGAGCGGGGCGAGGGCGTCTATCTCTTCGATACCGAGGGCCGTCGCTACCTGGACGGCGTGAGTTCCTTGTGGTGTAACCTCCACGGCCACAGACACCCGACGCTTGACGCGGCGATCCGGGCGCAGCTTGATCAAATCGCGCACGCAACCTTGCTGGGCGTCGCCCACCCGACGGCCATCGAACTGGCCAAGCGTCTGGTGGAGCGCGCACCCGAGGGCCTGACCCGCGTCTTCTTCTCGGACGACGGGGCGACGGCCGTCGAGGTCGCGCTCAAGATGGCGTTTCAGTACTGGCGACAAAAGGCTGATCCCGAGCCAGGGCGAACCCGGTTCCTGTCCCTCGGGGGGGCCTATCACGGTGATACGATCGGCGACGTGAGCATCGGCGGCGTCGATCGGTTCCATGCGATGTTCTCGCCCTTGCTCTTTCCCGCCTTGCGGGCGCCGATTCCGTATTGCTACCGCTGCCCTTTGAACCTGGAGCGTCCAGGCTGCGGCATGGCCTGCCTGGACGAGGTGGGCCGCATCCTGGAGGCCCACCCCGGCGAGGTGGCGGCGATCGTGGTGGAACCTTTGGTTCAAGGTGCGGCGGGGATTGTGGTGCATCCCGAAGGGTATCTGCGCGGATTGAGCGAATTAAGCCGAAAACATCAGACCTTGCTCATCGCCGACGAGGTAGCCGTCGGGTTCGGCAGAACGGGCAGGCTCTTCGCGTGCGAGCACGAAGGGGTCACACCTGACTTTCTTTGCCTGGCGAAAGGAATCACCGGCGGCTACCTCCCCTTGGCGGCGACCTTGACGACCGAGGAGGTCTATTCGGCCTTCTT
>JBDTIR010000765.1:0-8795 GCA_039936275.1 Isosphaeraceae bacterium
TGGCCGTGGCCGCGACGAGCAAGAGGAACTCGGGCAGCAAGACCCGCAGGGTCTGGAGCGTGACTTCATACGCGGTCGGGTTCATCGGGCGCGGTCCTGAGCGAGAGAGACGCGGGTCGTACCGTCAGTCGAGACCACGGCCGGGCGGGGCCGCTCGAACTCGGGCTGGGGATAATTCGCGGCGATCGTGGCGACTGTGGGCCGAAGGCGGTCAAAGAACGGCTTCGGGTAAACGCCGATTACCACGATCAATACCATAATCGGGGAGAGGCCGGCGATCTCATGCCAGCCCACCGGACGAATCTGGGGATGCTCGTTTCCATGTCCGTCGGCGTGTTCGCTGTGTCCCCAGGGTTCGTGCAAGGGGCCGAAAGCGAACTTCTGGAGCATCCAGAAGATGTAGTAGGCCCCGAAGATCATCCCCGTCGCGCCCAGGACGCCGAACAGGCGACTACGGGCGAACATACCGAGCAAAATCGGAAACTCACCCGTAAACCCGTTGAGGCCGGGCACCCCCGCCGAGGCCAAGCCCGTCAGAATGAAGAAGAAGGCGAAGATCGGCAGGCGCTTCCAGAGGCCACTGAGTTCCGCCATCTCTCGGGTGTGATAACGCTCATAGATGATTCCCACGCAGGCGAACAAGGCACCGGTGTTCAGGCCGTGGTTGAGCATCTGGATCACCGCGCCATCCATGCCGGTGCCGGTCATCGCGAACGTGCCCAGGGCGATGAACCCAAGGTGACTGACCGAACTGTACGCCACCAGTTTCTTGACGTCCGTCTGCGCCAACGCGGTCAGGGCGCCGTAAATAATCCCGGCGACGGCGATCGTCGCGAGCAAGGGGAAGAGGTAAATCGCTCCTTGCGGGACCATCGACATATTGAAACGTAGGAACCCGTAACTACCCACCTTCAGGAGCACGCCGGCCAGCAGGATTGATCCGGCCGTCGGGGCCTCGACGTGGGCCAGGGGGAGCCAGGTATGGAATGGAACCAGGGGGACTTTGACTGCGAACCCGGCGAACAGGAGCAAGAAGATCAAGACCTGTGGACTGGTCCAACTCGTCGGCGCGGCCCGCCACTCGTCCCAAGTCAGAGACTTGAGCCCCTCAGTCAGTTCCGGGATCGAGAATGTCAGAACGTGTCCAGGTCCGTACTGCCGGTGAATGACGACCAGAGCGATCATGCCCAGGAGAGTCAAGAGGCTGCCGACCAGGGTGTAGAGAAAAAACGTGATCGCCGCTCGACGCCGTTCGGGACCACCGTAGATCCCGATCAGGAAGAAGAGCGGTAACAAGCTGAATTCGAAGAAAATGTAGAAGAGGATGATATCGAGGCTGGCGAAAAGCCCCAGGAGCCCGGCTTCCAAGGCCAAGATCAAGGCGTAGTGCGCGGCGGCTTGCTCTTTGATCGACTCCCATGATGAGAAGATCGCCGTGATGACCAGCAGAGCGGTGAGGGCGAAGACCCAGAGGCTCAACCCGTCCAGGCCGAAGGCAAACCGGATTCCCGAGCCGCCGGGGACCGCCACCCACGACAGGCCGTAAAGGCCGTTCTTGGGTTGAAAGGCGAACTGAGGGGTCGTCAATGTTTTATCGAAATTCACCACCAGCAAGACCGTCAGCGCGAGCGTCACCAAGGCCGTTCCCAGGGCGATCACACGCGCCGACTTGTGGTCGAGCTTCGGCGCGAGCAGCAGGGCTGCGCTCCCGAATAAAGGAAGCAAGACCGTGATTACCAGCAGGGTCGGCATCGCGGATTCCTCGTCGTCATCAAAAGGCCCGGAATAGCTTGATATCCAGAACAAATCTTGATAAGGATACGTGAAAATCAACGTACCCGGATCAACCATCACTTACGTCAAGAGCAAGACCAGCAGCAAGGCCGCGACGCCGAGCGCCGTGACTGCCGCGTAGAACTGAATCAGGCCGTTCTGGAAGGGTGCGAGGACCTCGCGACCGACGATCCGAGGGATCCAGGCGGTGCCTCGCACCAGGAAGCCGTCAACGAAGTAGATGTCAAACAAGGAGCAGAACTTGGCGAACATCCGGATCGGCGTGATGACCAAGACGTTGTAGATTTCGTCCACGAAGAACTTGGCCATTGACAACCGATAGAGCGGCTGAAGGGTCCGGGCCAGGCGGCTGGGGGCCGAACTGGGCGCGGCGTAGAGCCGCCAGCTCAGGCCGATGCCGAGTAAGGCGGCGACGGTGCCCAGCGCCATTGAGGTCAGATCAACCCCATGGCCATGTTCGGGATGGCCGAGACTGGAGAACCCTGGCGTGCGCGCAAGATGATGCTCAAACCAGTGGGTCGGGCCAAAGATCAAGCCCGCCACGAGGGCGCAAACAGCCAGGACGATCATCGGAATCAGCATGATCCGTGGCGATTCATGGCCAAGATGGTGATCATCGTGGCCGCCGTGATCATGTCCAGGTGTGTGGGGGTCGCTGGCGTGGGCGAGGGCCGCGGCCTCTTCGGGCTCGGCTTCGGGATCGTCGGGGCTGGGCAGTTTCTCGGGACCGAAGAAGGTCATGAAGAAGGCCCTGCCAGTGTAGAAGGCTGTCAGGAAGGCGGTGAAGACCGCGAGGCTGAAGATGACCCAGTAAATGGCGGCCCAGGACGGCTGACCGATCTCATGCGCGGCGTGCGTCGCCGAGCGGAGCGCGGCAAGGATCTCGTCCTTGCTGAAGAAGCCGGCGGTCAAGGGGAACCCGGCCAGGGCCAGGCCGCCCGCGGCGAAGGTCCAGCAGGTGATCGGCATGCGGTGCCGCAGTCCACGGAACCGGCGCATGTCGATCACGCCGCCCATCGCATGCATCACACTTCCGGAGGCCAGAAACAAGAGCGCCTTGAAGAAGGCATGGGTGAACAGGTGGAACATCGCTGCGACCAGTGCGAGCTGGGTCGCGCTCCCGATGCCCGCCCCGAGTGCCATGAACATATAGCCAAGCTGACTGATGGTCGAATAGGCCATGACCCGTTTCAGGTCGTTATGGGTCACGGCGATCAGGGCCGCCAGCAGGGCCGTGACGCAGCCGATGCTGGCGATGACCAGTTGCGCCATCGGGGCGTCCTGAATCAAGAGGCTGGTGCGTGCGATCAGGTAGACCCCGGCCGTGACCATTGTCGCAGCGTGGATCAGGGCCGAGACCGGCGTTGGGCCCTCCATCGCATCGGGCAGCCAGACATAGAGCGGGAGCTGCGCGCTTTTCGCCGTCGCCGCCCAAAAGAGCAAGAGTGCGATGCCCAACTTGGTTGATTCGGGCACGCTTGTGAGCGCCGTTGGGTTCAAGATATCGTCATAACTTAGGGTATGACCGAACACCGACCACATCCAGAACATGGCGATGGCGAAGCCGAAGTCGCCGACCCGGTTCACCATGAACGCTTTCTTGGCGGCGGCGGCGGCGGCTGGTTTGGCGTACCAGAACCCGACGAGCAGGAAGCTACAGGTGCCGACCCCTTCCCAGAAGACGTAGGTCAGCAGGAAGTTGCTCGACAGGACCAGGCCGGACATCGAGAACACGAACAGGCCGATGCAGGCGAAGAACCTGGGGTAGCCAGGGTCGCCGTGCATGTAGCCTGCGGCGTAGACGGCGACGAGGGTCGAGACGAACGTGACCATCGAGAGCATCATCGTCGTCAGGCCGTCGACCCGGAGCTCGACCGGAACCGACAAACCCGCGACCTCGATCCAGGGGTAGACGATCGTGCGCCCGGTCCCCTGGCCGACGTTAAACAACAGAAAGAGCGAGAAAATGAACGCGCCGGCGGTGCCAATAATGACCGGAATATGGGCGTTCTGGCGAGCCTTGCGGGCGCTGAGCGCCGCGCCGAGGCTGCCGAGCAAGGGGAGGATCGGGACCAGCCAGGCGTAATCAATCACGACGCACCTCCCAGGGCCGGCGCGGGTGAGCCGGTTCGATGCCTGACGGGGTCAGGTGCGGATAGGACTCGGGGCCCGGGACCGCCTCGATCGGTTCGGCTTCGCCAGGCTGGTCTTCAATCGCGGGCAAGCCGGGCTCGCGCAGGTCTTGCCAGAGGGTCACGTCGAGCGACTCCTTCTGCTTGAACAGGGTCAGGACCAGGGCCAAGGCGATGGCCGCCTCGCAGGCCGCGACGGTCAAAATCACGATCGTCAAGACCTGGCCGGTCCAGTTGCCGTGGTAGCGGCCGAAGCCGACCAGGGTCAGGGCCGTTCCTTGAAGCATCATCTCGACCGAGAGAAACATGACGATCAGGTTGCGCCTGGCGAGGAAGCCGAGCATGCCCAGGGCCATCAACGCGGCCCCGATCATCAGGTAGTTCTGGAGCTGGTCGAATGGGAAAGCGTCGGGCGGGGGCATGGCTCCCTCGTTGGGATCCTTTGGGAATTTCGTAAGTTGAATGGTTCTCGAATTCGACAGCTCAAATTCAAAAAAGTCTGTCACGGTGATTCCAAATTTGATCACTCAAATTTGGACTCTTCTTGATGTTAGAGGCCCGTGGGCAAGGCCGGCTCCCCGGGTCCGGATTGAGCGGAGACGGGGCGGAAGCGCGGTCGGGGCGCGACGATCGCAGCGGCACCGACAAGGGCGACGAACAGGAGCGCGCCGGCCAGTTCCACGACGATCAAGTGATCGGTGTAGAGCGTACCGCCAAGACCAGCCACATGCGGAACGCCGGGGCCGCCTAGGCGGGCCGTGGGCCGGATCGCGCGATCCATCAACGCGTTCATCCGCTCGTTACTTTGTAAACTGTGCCGAGTGATCAGTTCTGAGGCCGGCGTGAACCGGGACGCCACGGCGTCACGGCCGCCAAGGTCCTCGACCGGCGTTCTGACGTGGAGCAAGGCGTAGGTCAGGCTCCAGAGCAACACGAAGCAGGTGATCGTGGCGCGGCCAGGCCCTCGGGAGGCGCGGTCATAAGTGGCTCGACCAGCGGCTTGCGCCAGCATGATAACGAACAAGAACGTCACGATGATCGCACCTGCGTAAACGATCACTGTGCCAGCAGCCAGGAACTGCGCCCCGGCGAGCAAAAACAGGCCCGAGGTCGAGATCACGACCGCGGCGAACCAGAGCGCGCTGTAGACCGGGTCTCGACTGGTAATCATCAAGACGCCGGCGGCCAGCGACGCCAGGCTGAAGCCATACAAGAAGACGCCTTGCACCAAGGCCCCGGGTGGAGTCCACGACATCGCCAGGATCAGGGCCGCCAAGATCGTCAGTCCCCCGCCGACGGCGTAAGACCAGCGCGGTTTGAGCAACCCTCGCCCGTGGGGCAAGACCAAATACGTGCCGAAC
Source organism: Isosphaeraceae bacterium (assembly GCA_039936275.1). Lineage (GTDB taxonomy): Bacteria > Planctomycetota > Planctomycetia > Isosphaerales > Isosphaeraceae > JBDTIR01. The sequence goes on from JBDTIR010000765.1 coordinate 5,288, forward strand.
GCCCCCAGGACGACGGCGATCAACGACCAGAGTTCATCCGACCGCAAGCTGCTCATGACAGGGGCCTCAGGATCGGACCAGACGTGACCGGGACCGGTTCCACGTCCGTGTGGTTGGCCGAGCCGGACGCGATCATCCCGGGCGTGGGGTTGCCGGTTCTCATCGGCTCGGCGTCCTTGGTGACATCGTAAACGGACAGCAATTTCGCTTTATCGAAAATCATCTCTTCACGCGAAAGGCCGGTCAGGTCGTACAGGCCGGTCAGTTCGATCGCATCAACCGGACAGGCTTCCTCGCACATCCCACAAAAGATGCAGCGCAGCTCGTCGATGATGAAGTTTTCCGGATATTTCTCGCGGTCGTCCCAGCCGTCGGGCGCCGTCGCGCCCACAATGTCGATGCAGTGTGCTGGACAGGCGGTCGCGCAGAGCATGCAGGCCACGCACTTGACCCGCCCGTTCTCGTCCTTGTTGAGTCGATGCACCCCCCGGTAGTTCGCCGAGGGGATGTGCTGCTGCTCAGGATACTCAACCGTGAGCACTTTGCCGGCGACTGCGGATTTCAGAATGTGTCGTCCCGTGACGAGGAGCCCGTCGAAGATCTGGGGCAGGTAAGTCCGCTCCATGAGCGTCAGTTTCGGGGGCTCCAGCCGCTTCAGGCTGGGATGGTCGGCATGCACGTCTCAGTCTCCCTCATCGGCAATCTATAATTTAAAGAATTTCAAATCGGAACTGGTTTCGAGTTGAAAACCCCAAATTGCAAATTCAAGCTCCCCGGATCAACTGAACCGCCGCAGCCGTTCCGACCAGATTGATAAGCGCCAGGGGGATCAGTCGTTTCCAGGCCAGGTCCATCAAGGTGTCGTACCGGAACCTCGGCAAAGTCCAGCGCACCTGCATGATGAACAGGACCACCAGGGCGACCTTGAAGACCATGACCCCCACTTTCGCGAACGCAAGCACCCAGAGCATGAACGTGGACGTACCCGCCGCCGGGTAGGTGTCGAGCAGGAACGGAATGTCCCAGCCGCCGAGGAAGAGGATCACAACCAAGAAACTGACCGTGACCACATGCAGATATTCACCGAGAAAGAACATGCCGAACTTCATGGCCGAATATTCGGTATGGAACCCGCCGACGAGTTCTTGCTCGCTTTCAGGGAGGTCGAACGGAAGGCGGTTGGTCTCGGCGAAGGCGCTGACGAGGAACAAAAGGAAGCCGATCGGCTGCACGACGATCCCCCAGACGTGCTCGTCTTGCCAGCGGATGATCGCGTTGAGGTCAAGCGACCGGCAGATCAGGACCAGGCCCAGGATCGACAACCCCAACGGGATTTCATAGCTGATGAGCTGGGCGCTGGAGCGGAGACCGCCGAGAAATGAATACTTGTTGTTGGACGACCAGCCGGCCAGGATGACTGCGTAGACTGAGAGGCTGCCGATTGCGAAGATGTACAGAATGCCGATATCCATACCGGGCGCGATCTGAAACTCGATCGGCCCGACCTTGCGGAGCGAGCCTGGCGGGGTGACCGGTCCGAACGGCACGACGGCGAAGGCGATCGTCGCCATGATGATTGCGATGCAAGGCGCCAGGATGTAAATCGGTCGGCTGGCGTAGCGCGGGATCACGTCTTCTTTGAGCAGCATCTTGGCACCGTCTGCCAAAGGCTGAAGCAACCCCCAACGGCCACCAGCGCGGTTCGGTCCGAGCCGGTCCTGCGACCAGGCGGCCACCTTCCGCTCGACCAGGATCAAGTACGCGACCGCCCCTTGGGAAATCCCCACGACGATCGCGATCTTGACCAGGATGCCGATCAGGTCCCACATCATCGCCTACCCACCTCTCGATATGCCGATCTCAAATCTTTTGAACTTCCAATGGGAGTCAGAACGCTTCGAAGAAAACCTCGTGAGACCCTTCGGAAAATCAGGCCGTCTCGCCCCCCTTGGGGAGAACTTGGTTGAGGCGAGCCTGTCTGTCGCCGCGCGTGGTCAGGTAAGGGTCGCGGTAGACGAAGGGACGAGCCTCGCTGTCGCCGATCGGTGAGGGTTCATGCAAGACGACGCCAAAGACGGGGACTTCGCCCCCGGTTACGGCGGCGAATGCCGGGATGGTCGTAGCCAGTTCGATCAGGACCTCACGAGATCGGATCGGCCCGGCCCCTCGGCCGAGCAGAATCGCGAATAGGTCGAGGTCGGGCAGACTGCCGTCGCGAGGCGGCAAGGCGGCTTCGGCGTATTGGAGCCGCCCTTGGAAGTTGACGTAACAGCCCGCCTTTTCGGCGAAGGTCGCTCCGGCCAGAACCACGTCGGCCGCCTGTGCCAAAGGGGTGACGGACGTGTCCTGCACGACCAGGAACTCGACCTCTGGCCGCAAGAGTCGGACGTCCTCGTCGTTGAACGGGGTGACGATCGCGTCGGAGGCGATATAGAGCCCGCGAAACTCCCCTTGGAACGCTCGAGCGGCGAGCGACTCGTAAGCAATGACCTCGCCCTGGAAATGGGTCAGGATCGCTTCAACCCCGAGCCGGTTCGGGCACTTCTCGGCGTGGATCGTGAATGGTCGGGGGACGACGAAACTGGTGTCTCCGGTGCGCCCTTCATGCTTGTCGGGGGTAAACGTCTGGTCCACCCCGATGCGAGGAACCGGCCCCAGGGCCAGGACGTTCGCCGGGTTCAAGCCTTTGAGGTAGGAGGCCATGAGGTACGCCTCTTCGACTGTCAAGGATGGCGACAAGACCCCTGCGAGGATTCCCCCTGCATCACTGATCTGTTTAAATCCCTGGCCGACGGCGTGAAGCGCCTGGTCGATCGGGGTCTCGACGAGTCCGCCGTCGCGGCGGACGTAAGCCGCGTGGAGCAAGGCCGGGTCGTTGGCCGTCTTGTAGGTCGCGCGCCCCTCGTCGCAGATCCAGTAATCGTTGACGTGCGGGTTCGCCCGCGCCCGGAACCGCCAGATTGCCCCTCGGTTCTCTTCGGAGTAGATGTTGCACCCGGTCGAGCAGCCCGTGCAGATGGCGTCATGCCTGGACAGGAACCAGTATCGTTGCTTATGCAAGAAGTCCTTGTCCAGCAGGGCCCCGACCGGGCAGATGTCCACGACGTTGCCGGCGAGTGGATTATCAACCGGATGGCCTGGAAAGATATTGATCTCAGCGCGGCTGCCTCGGTTCATCACCTGAAGCTCACTCGTCCGAGTGATCTCTCGGGTGAACCGGACACAGCGGGTACACATGATGCACCGGTCCTGGACGAGCTCGATCGCGTCGGAAACGTCCTTGTGGGGGTTGACGATCCGCTCCTCGACAAAGCGGTGCGACGCCTGGCCGTAGTCGTAACTGTAGTCTTGCAACCCGCACTGACCGGCCTGATCGCAAACGGGGCAATCGAGCGGGTGGTTGATCAGGAGATATTCCATGACCATCCGCTGATTCTCTTGAACTTTGGCGCTGTTGGTGACCAGAACGGTCCCGTCCTTGGCCGGCGTCTGGCAGCCGGGGACCAGT
>JBDTIR010000766.1:0-3452 GCA_039936275.1 Isosphaeraceae bacterium
ACGCCAGGGCCGCGCCGATGGTCGAGGCCAGGGAGACCGTGGCGGTGCCCACGACCAAGCCGAACATGGCTCCGACCGCGACTGTCAAGGCCGAGCCGGGCACCATGACCAACACGGCTACGATGTAGATTAAGCCGAACGCCAAAGGGGACCAGGGGCCGAACCCTTTGATCGTCTTCTCAAGCGCTTCCACGGCCCGACCGACGGGCAGCCAATGGCCCAGAACGAACAAGGCCACGACGGCCGACCCGAGCGCAACTGCCTTGATGAGACGGGTGCATCGGCCTCGGGTGGACCTCGGCGGCTTTGGGGCTCGATGATCCACGATGTCGTTCATGGCCGTTCTCGATCTCGATCAGCATCCGAAGCCATGGCGATGAATCTTCAAAACGGCCGTGCGGATGGGCCTTCTTTAGTACGTTGTTCAACAAAGATCGTCAAGGGGATCGCCCGGGCCGAAACGCTCCGTTATACTGACGGGCCGTTCGGTGTCGCCTTCTCCCCGCAAAGCCAACCAAGGAACCCTCCGTTGACGCGCAACTTGATTTCGAAGCAATTGGCCCCCCTGGGGCTGGGTTTGATGGTCTTGGCCCAGACCGGCCAGACCGCGAGGGCGGACGTCAAGCTCCCCGCGATCTTTGGTGATCACATGGTGCTTCAGCAGAAGCAGAAGGACCGGGTCTGGGGCTTTGCCGACCCTGGCGAGGATGTAACGGTCCAGATCGCCGACCAGACCAAGACCGCCAAGGCCGACGCCGACGGCAAATGGTCCCTCACGCTCGACCCCCTTTCCGCGGGCGGTCCGCACACGCTGACGGTCAAGGGCAAGAACACCTTGGAGTTCAAGGACGTTCTTGTCGGCGAGGTCTGGCTTTGCTCAGGTCAGTCGAACATGGGCATGACCGTCTCCGGCGCCCATGACGGAGACCTGGAACCTTTGGCGGCGAACGACTCCAAGCTCCGCCTGATCTCGGTACCGCAGGTTGGCACCCAGGAACCGCAAAACGACTTCAAGGGGCAATGGGAACTTGCCTCGCCAGAGTCGGTCAAGTCGTTCTCGGCCGTGGGCTATTACTTCGGCAGGCAGCTACGCCAGACCCTCGACGTGCCGGTCGGCCTGATCGACGACGCCTGGGGCGGCTCGGCCTGCGAAGCCTGGGTGCGCCGCGATATCCTGGCCGCTCATGAGGAATTCAAGCCCTTGCTTGAGCGTTGGGAGCAGATCGAACAGGCCTACCCCAAGGCCAAGGCCGACTATGAAGCCAAGATGGCCGAATGGACCAAGGCGGCGGCGCAGGCCAAGGCCGAAGGGAAACCCGCCCCTCGCCAGCCTGGAAACCCCAGCGGCTCGATGACCGGCAACGCCCGGCCCGGCAACATCTATAACGGCGTGCTCAAACCCACAATCGGCTACGGCATCCGCGGCGCCATCTGGTATCAAGGCGAGTCGAACGCCGGCCGCGCCTATCAGTACCGGACCTTGTTCCCGTTGATGATTCAGAGCTGGCGCGACGAGTGGGGCATCGGCGACTTCCCGTTTTACTGGGTCCAGCTCGCTGACTTCCTGCCCGAAAAAGCCGAGCCGGGCGATAGTAGCTGGGCCGAGCTGCGCGAGGCGCAGACGATGACCATGAAGAAGCTGCCCAACACCGGCGAGGCCGTGATTATTGACCTGGGCGAAAGCAAGGACATCCACCCGCGCAACAAGCAGGACGTCGCCAAGCGGCTCGTCCGCTGGGCCCTGGCCCGCGATTACGGCATCGACATCGCGCATCAGAGCCCCACGTATCAATCGTTAGAAAAGAAGGGCAACAAAATCACATTGACATTTGATCATGTCAGCGGCTTCAGGCCGTTCGACGTGGCCGAGCCGATCGGGTTCGCCATCGCCGGGGCCGATCGGAAGTTCGTCTGGGCCAACGCGAAGATCGTCGGCAAGAACCAGATTGAGGTCTGGTCCGACGAAGCGTCTGATCCGGTCGCCGTCCGCTACGCCTGGGCTGACAATCCGGTCTGCAACCTCTACAGCGTGGACGGCCTGCCCGTGACCCCGTTCCGCACCGACGATTGGCCAGGCGTCACGGTCGACGCGAACTGACCAGCCAAACGAACCGAAACGCCGGGATCGGAGGGAGCCGATCCCGGCAGCTTTTGAAGTGAGACCAAACGGCCTCTTTTTCTCAAGCCAAGGACCAGCCTTTACGGTATTCGCGACGGATGAACGGCTCGGCCTCGGGGGCATTACGTGCCTGGAGGTTCGTGGCGTCCCAATCAATTTTCTTGCCGACCCGGTAGGCGACGTTGCCCAGGTGGTTCGCTTCGGTGAGCCAGCCCGAATAACCGAAGTGGCAGGTCGTCGGATCGCCGGTCTTGCAGGCGTGGATCCAGTCGGCGTGATGGCCGAGCGACTTGGCCAGGAACGGCTCGGGGGCTTTGAAGTCCTGGAAACTCTCTTCGGGCAAGAGTTTGTGCTTGCCATAGTCTGAGAGCAGCATCCCCTTGTCGCCAACGAAGAGCACACCGCTGTCCCACTTGGGGATCGCGCCGGAATGCCAAGGGGCGGGCTTCTCCGCTCCTTGATACCAGGTCAAGGTCACGGGAGGCATGTCGTCTCTGGGGCCGTATTCATAGGTCGCGTGCATTGAGGCCGGGGCAATCTCCGGGTGCGGCGGCGGGCCTCCTGCCTCGACGGTCAAGGGGGCCTGGAGCTTCAAGGCCCAGAACGGCAGATCGATCCAGTGGCTGCCCAGGTCGCTCATGGTGCCGTTGCCGAAGTCCCACCAGCGATACCACTTCGGGCCTGGCCAGTAGACCTCGTGAAACGGCCTGCTAGGCGCGGGACCGAGCCAGAGGTCCCAGTCCAGGCCGGCGGGAAGGGTGGACGACCCTTCAGGACGTTCGCGCACCGAGACGATGTCGTGGTTCTTCTTGGCGTCCTCCTCGGACTGCCGGCCCCAGGCGCGGCCGACCCAGACGTGGACCTCGCGCACAGGGCCGATCGCCCCGGTCTGGACCAGTTCGACGACCCGTCGATAGTTGTCGCCCGCGTGGATCTGGGTGCCCATCTGGGTCGCGACCTTGGCCCGCTCGGCGGCTTCGCGGATAATCCGAGCCTCGGCGATGTTATAGGTCAAGGGCTTTTCACAATAAACATGTTTACCCAGTTGCAAGGCCGGCAAGGTGGCGAAGGCGTGGGTGTGCTCGCATGTGCTGACAACGACTGCGTCGAAGTCCCCTGCATGATCGTAGAGTTTACGGAAGTCCCGGAGCCGCCTGGCTTTTGGGAATGTCTGCGCGGCGCGGTCCACAGCCGGTTCGAACACGTCGCAGAGAGCGACGACGTCTTCCGATGCAACCCCGTGCAGGTTGGCTCCGCCCCGACCGCCCACGCCGACGCAGGCGATCCGGAGTTTCTCGTTCAGGTTCCGCCCGCTCACGATCGCGGGCGAGGC
>JBDTIR010000767.1:0-4131 GCA_039936275.1 Isosphaeraceae bacterium
GGTCTATGAGCTTGTTTTGCATGCCAACCGTCAAGTTCAACGACGGGCAAGGACTGACGTTTTTGAGGACTAATGATCCGCTAAACAAGTATAATTCGTCTGCTGAGTTTATGCTACTACGCGAACAAAAATAAATAAATCATAACAAGCAGGGTGGCTGGGGCCTGTTATCCTGGATATCAGGTGGTTTAAGGTTGTTTTGGTTCGAATCCGTCCGAAGGGAAAACCCGGTGTCAATTCATGTTTCCGGCCGGTCTCCAGTCGAAAAAGGTGGGAAAATGGGTCAGGAGCGAATGGCATGAGGATACCGCAAAGCCAATGGTCCGAATAGATTGCGTCGGACGGGCGGCGTCTTCACGGTTTATGCTTTTTCATAGAATTACCGAACTTCGCAATTCAAGATTTCGCAGCCGGGATACCGTTGTCTGAGCTTGTGTTCCGCTTCGTATTGGTCCTTCGCCTCAATGACGATGTTTCCGACGATGCCGCCGGACCTGGTCCGAATGCGGAAGGCGAATTTCCGACGCACTGCGATTCCCCAATGCTCTGGACCTTCTTGCGACGAAGCATCTATGATACCTTGGCACGTCCACGCCTCAGTGTCAAGAACGAAGGACGACCAATCCATTGCCCAAGGGTACGGCGTCGAACGAGCTGTAAACCCTGGCGGAGTATGCCTTAGCGGAACCCGGGCGGACGATCTCAAAGAGACTCCTCCAGGAGATTCCCCCCTTATGGGTTCGTATCTCACCGCCGGCATTGAGAGCGTGTGGAGCACCGATGCGCATCACCTCGGAGACATGAACTAATGAGCGAGTCAACGACCCGAACCACCAACGAACAGGCCAAGACGGGTGCCTCACATGGCTGCCAGGCCGATACGGACCACGACCGGGAGGTGCCGGAAATCGATCTCCTCAGTCCGTTGACGATCCGGGGCGTGACCATGCGCAATCGGATTGCCATGTCGCCGATGTGCCAATATAGCTCGATCGAGGGACTGGCCAATGACTGGCATCTGGTCCATCTCGGCAGCAGGGCGGTCGGCGGGGCGGCTTTGGTCATGGTCGAGGCGACGGCGGTTGCCAGGGACGGACGGATTTCGCCAGGGGATATGGGCATCTGGGGCGAGCAACACATCGAACCGTTGGCCAGAATCGCCCGGTTTGTGAAAAGTCAGGGGGCGGCGGCCGGAATTCAACTGGCCCACGCGGGGCGGAAGGCAAGCTGCGACCTCCCCTGGAAAGGGGGCACGAGCCTGAAAACCCCGGAATCGGGCGGCTGGACGGTCGTCGGACCCAGCCCGATCCCGTTTCAAGACGGAGACCCGGTGCCCGTCCCCTTGGACGAAGCAGGCATCGACGGCGTCGTCGCCGCGTTCGAGGATGCGACCAGGCGCGCCTTGACCGCGGGCTTTCAGGTCATCGAAATCCATGCGGCCCACGGCTACCTGCTGCATGAGTTCCTTTCCCCGTTGAGCAATCATCGCGTTGACCAGTACGGCGGCACCTTGGAGAACCGCATGCGTCTGCTTTTGCGCGTCGCCGAACGCCTCCGCCGCCTGGTCCCTGACGAGATGCCTCTGTTCACAAGAATCTCGGCTACCGACTGGGCCGAAGGCGGCTGGGACCTCGATCAATCTGTCATACTGTCACGTCATCTGAAGGATATTGGCATTGACCTGATTGATGTTTCGTCTGGCGGCATGGTGGCCAAGGCGAGAATTCCGGTGGGCAAAGGATTTCAGGTTCCTCTCGCACGTCGCATCCGCGACGAGGCGGGCGTCAAGACCGGCGCGGTGGGCTTAATTACCGATTCGGGCCACGCCAATGAGATTATCACCGGCGGCGACGCCGATCTTGTCTTGCTTGGTCGTGAACTGCTCCGCGAACCCTACTGGGCGATCAAGGCCCAGCACGAGCTGGGCGAGGACCCGACCTGGTCCACCCCGTATGGTTACGCCGTCACTCGTCGGGCGAAATAATCACGGTCTCAGGGGGTCTTTGGAAACCTAGACAGACTGGCGAACGTTGACCTTGTAATGATCAATCGGATGGTTCGTCGGTTGGCTCCAACAACCCAAGCCCCGTGACTTTCCAAAGACCCTCTTTGCAAGAGCGCAATCGGCGTCTGGTCGTTCAGGCCCAGAGGCCGGCGATCGCCATCAGGGCGAAGCCGGCCAGGAGGGCGGCCGAGAGGGAAACGCGGTCGTGGGCGTGGAACTGGAGTTCAGGAAGCAGATCGCTCAGGGCGATGCAGAGGAAGGTTCCGGCCGAGAACGCGAGCGCGGCGGCGTTGAAGCCGGTCGAGGCGTCAGGGCCGACCCAGTGCGCTCCCAGAAAGAACAGGGCCACGCCCGCCGGAATCATCAGCGAGAAGCCGAAGTTGACCGCGTGGGCCAGGGAACGCGGGACGCCGGCGCGGAGCATCAGGCTGACGATCGTCAAGGCGTCAGCGGGCTTGTGAACCAAGGTTGCCAGGAAGACGCCCCAGGACGCCGCCCCTATGCCTCGTTGAGCATCGGCGGCCACGGCGCTGGCCAGGGCGAACCCGCCGGCCAGGGTATGCGCCATCAGGCCGAAGGCGGCCGCGCCCCAGTTCAGGGCCGCCCCTTTCGCGCCGCTGTGTCCCCCGGGGGCCGACGGACTGATCAGGCCGGCCGAGTGGCCTGAGCGCTCAGCGTGCTCATGCGGATGGGTCGGGCAGGGTTCCAGCGGGTCGTCGGGTGCTTCGTGGTGGTGGAAGGCGAAGAACCGCTCCAGAAAGAACAAGGCCAGCAGGCCCGCCGCCGCCCAGCGCAGGGAACCGGCGGAACCGGCCTCGACCGCCTCGGGCAGCATATGAAAGAAGGCCGCGCCCAGCATCGCGCCGGCCGCGAAGCTCAGGTAAAGCTGGAGCCTGGTGTGGGTCAAGACCGTCGCCAACGGCAAGGCCCCCCCCAACAGGCTTGCCGCCATAATCGCCAGGCAGAACAGGGCGAGCGTCTGGATCACGTTGGTCCTTTGGTCCTTTGGTCCTTTTTTTCTGTCCGTCGGGTCCGCCGGCCTTCGTTCCTGGTCCCTGGCTCCCATGACCAAAGGACCGAGGAGCCCCTTGTTTTGGTGGGTCAGGTCGGGAAATAATCAAACAGAGAGGGACGGCCCTTTGGGCGCGTCGGTTTGCCCCAAAGGCCGGATTCTGAGAGGTGCCCCCATGCCCAAGATGACCGAAGCGGAGATCCAGGCCCAGTTGCAGGTCGCCAAAGGGTGGGAACGGGTCGGCGATATGCTCGTCCGCACCTGGCAATTCTCCGCGACCCGCAGGGCCTTGACGTTTGTCAATGACGCAGCAACCCTGGCCGAGAAAGTCGATCACCACCCTGACATCATCCTCAGTTACCGTTCGGTCCGGATCGAACTCTCGACCCACTCCGAAGGCGGCCTGACTCCCCGTGACTTTGAGCTTGCGGCGCAGCTTAGCGCTCTGCCCACCGACCGCTGAACAAAAGCCAGGCGGCTCTCCGTTTGAACCGGCCCCTCGTCGAACTGGGATGCGAACACGATCCGACCATTGGCCTTGCCAACGATCGGATCGCGCGGTCTCAAACCATTGATCCAGGAACCGGAAGATCAGAGTTCCCCGGGTCTTTGACTTTAAGGATTATCCCGATTTCAACGACGGTCGCTCAGCCAAGCCCGTCAAATCAGTCCGCTTGTACGACGGGCCGTTTCGGGCCGGACTGACCCGGGGCGAGCCGACGATACTTGGTCTTGGGCAGGTTGAAGACCCCGGCCGTCGGCGTCCAGCGGTCGTCTTCCTGAAGCAACGCGAGCCGCTCGGCCCTGGTCAAGACGTTGCGGGAGCGGGCCAGGCCGCCCCCCTTCTTCAAGCTCTTGTCCATCGACATCGGCCAAACACTCCCGATCGATACCCACGGCCTGAAGGCATTTTTGAAGAGTCACGCCCCGAACAAGGCGGCCCCTTTGCGCATGCGAATCGCCGATTCTAGCGTGGTCTCCCCCTCGATGCAAGAGACACTCAATCTGTCAAAAGGATCAAGCGACGCCCATGCAACGCGACGGCCGCCGTTGAAGATCAATCCACGCGAGCGGTTGAGCTTGTCGCCCTTGAAATCAGGATTTGTGTTGCGTG
>JBDTIR010000768.1:0-5297 GCA_039936275.1 Isosphaeraceae bacterium
CCTCGGGATTCCCAGATCCCCGACCTCTGGTTCGGCCTGTATGACTGGGCCGTCACGGTGGATCATGGTTCAGGAACATGTCTTCTGTCGGTTCACGACCTTCTCGGCGACGGACGGTTGCCGGAACGGATCGAACAACTCCAGCACGACTTGCTCAGGCTCGAGGTTGCCAGCCCGCCCCGATCGAGGTTCGACGCTCCGCCAACCAGCCAGGTGACCCGACCGCAATACCTGGAGGCCGTCGGCAGGGCGCTGGAGTACATCAGGGCCGGCGACGTCTTCCAGGTGAACCTCTCGCAGAGGTTCCAGGCCCGGGGAACCATCGTGCCGCTCGACCTGTATCTCAGACTCAAAGCCGCCAGCCCCGCTCCGTTCTCGGCCTATATCAACACGGACGAATGGTCGGTCATGAGCGCCAGCCCCGAGTCGTTCTACCAGACCAGGGGCGACCAGATCGTCACTAGGCCGATCAAGGGGACTCGACCGCGAGGGCGGACGGCCGAGGAAGACGCCCGCTTGCGTGCGGAACTCAAAGGCAGTCCGAAAGATCAGGCCGAACTGACCATGATCGTGGACCTGGAGCGGAACGACCTGGGCCGGGTCTGCCAGTTCGGCTCGGTGCGGGTGGTGGCCCCTTTGACCGTCGAGTCGTTCGCCCAGGTCCATCACCTGGTCGCCACGGTCGAGGGGCTCTTGCGGCCCGAGGTCGGCCCGGTTGACGTGGTCCGCGCCGTCTTTCCGGGAGGCTCAATCACCGGAGCGCCCAAGATCAGGGCCATGCAGATCATCGACGAGCTGGAGCCAGGCCGCCGAGGACTGTACACTGGGGCCATCGGCTACTTCAGTCGAGGGGGAACTTCGGGGTTCAACATCGTGATCCGGACCCTCTTGGCCGAAGGAAACTGCGTCTCGTACCAGGTCGGCGGCGGGATCGTGGCCGACTCCGACCCCGAGGCCGAGTATGATGAGACCCTGCACAAAGGGGCCGGTTCACTGGCCGTTCTGGAAGAGGGTTTGACATGATCTGGGTCGCCGGCCGGATCGTCGCCGATGAGGACTTGATGATCAGTGCGCTGGATCGGACCTTCGAGCACGGCCTCGGCCTGTTCGAGACCTTCCGCACCTGGAGCGGCCATCCGACCTTGCTGCCGCGACACCTGGCGCGGATCACCCGGTCGGCCAAGGAGTTACGTTTGCCGCTCGACCCGGCCGCCTTGCCAGACGCCAACGCAGTCGCCGAACTCCTTGATGCGGAAGGGATTACCGACGACGTCATGCTGAGGCTGACCCTGAGCGGCGGACGCTCCGAGACCGAAGGAGGGGTCGCCTGGTTGCGGTCGGCTCCCTTGCCGACGCCGACCAGGTCCGGCGGGGCGATCGTCGGCCCACCCGGGCGCTGGGAGGTCGATGAGTTCGCATCCGGGCTGGCTCGACATAAGACCTTGAACTACTGGAAGAAGCGAACGATTTCCGAGTGGGCTCGGAGCCAGGGTTATGATGAGTATGTGAGCACGACAACCGATGGCGTGCTCTGCTGGGAGGGAACCCGGACGAACCTCTGCGCCGTGCAGAGCGGAACCCTGATCGCCCCGCTTGCCGGGCCGCTCCTGCCCGGAATCATGAGGGCGTTGGTGGCGGACCGAGCCCCCTTACTTGGCATCAAGGTCCGTGAAGACTACCTTTATCTCGCCGAGATCGAACACGCCGACGAGATCTTCCTGACCAACGCCGTCCGGGGGATCATCCCCGTCTCTCAGTTCGGAAAGTGGACCTATCCCGCGCCAGGCCCCTTGACTCGGAGGCTCTGGGACGACATCCTCCCCTGGCTGCACTCCAGAGGAACACCCGCATGACGACCGTCGCCGCCCTGGCCGCCTGGATGGAATCGTTCGCCCCGGCGCGCCTGGCCGAACCCTGGGACAATGTCGGACTCCTGCTGGGCGATCCCGAGACGCAAATCGATCGGATCATGACTTGCCTGACCGTAACTCCCATTACAGTTGCCGAGGCGATTGATGACCGAGCCGGGGTGATTCTCTCGCATCATCCGATCCTGTTTCGTCCGGTCAAGACGATCCGGGCCGACACGCCCGAAGGGGGGATGCTCTGGCGGCTGGCTCAGGCCGGGGTGGCGGTGCTGAGCCCGCACACGGCCTTTGACAACACGGTTGGCGGAATCAACGACGGCCTGGCGCGCCGGTTCGGCCTGGTCGGCGTTGGGCCTCTGCGTCAACCAAAAGCGATCGCTTCTTATAAGGTCGTCGTGTTCACTCCCGAGGACGACCGAGAGTGGGTCATGAACGCGGCCTTTGCCGCCGGCGCGGGGCGGATCGGGGAGTATACCGGGTGCTCCTTCAGCACCAGGGGACTGGGCACCTTCGTCGGTGGTGAGGGAACTCATCCGACCGCTGGTCAAGCGGGCAGACCTGAGACGGTCGAAGAATATCGGCTCGAATTCGTCTGCCCGGGCGATCGGCTGGCCGAGGTTCTGACCGCCGTTCGCGGCCGTCATTCTTATGAGGAGCCGGCGATTGATCTGGTTCCGCTTCGTCCCGAACCGGTCGGCCCGGGGATCGGCCGCCTGGGTCGGCTGGACCAGGCCGCACCCCTGCGCGACTTCGCCGCCAGAGTGGCCGGAGCCCTTGGTGCTCCAGGACTCCAGATCGTGGGCGACCCCGATCGGCCGGTCCAGCGCGTGGCGGTCGCCTGTGGCGCGGGGGACGACTTTCTGGACGACGCGGCCAAGCTTGGGGCCGACGTGCTCGTGACCGGCGAAGCCCGGTTCCATCGAGCGCTTGAGGCCGAGGCCCGAGGGCTGGCCCTGGTCCTTGCCGGCCATCACGCGACCGAGCGGCCAGGCGTGGAAGACCTGGCTGTTCGGCTCGCCAAGGACCATCCCAAACTCACCGTCTGGGCCAGCCGTCGTGAGCGTGACCCGTTGGCGATCCTGGTTCAGGACTCAGAGTTTATTCCATAACAGGAACCGCGAACGAATATTCCTGTTACAGGGCGTGTAAACCATGCCGCTCAAGGATTGAAGACGAAGACGGCGTGGTTCACACGCCCTACAAAACCAGATGGGTAACTTCGAGAACGCCCGCGTTCTCGCGTGCTTCTCCAGCAAGAAAGAACCCCCCGGAGTCGGGGGGTGGCTGGGTTGTTCTCAACGGAAACAGGTGGAGACGGCCGCCAGGATCAAGTGAAGTGATCAGCCGGAGGCACCGTTGACCTCTGGGAAATCAGGGCGCAGCAGCCGGCTCAACCGGTTCGGCTGGCTCAATCGACTCGACCGATTCGGCCGATTCGACTGGTTCAGCCGGTTCGTCTAGTTCAGTTGATTCGTCGTCCGCCGAAGCCGCTGCCGCCGCGGCGGCTGCCGCGGCCGCTTTGCCGCCACGGGTGGCGGGAACGGCCAGATACGACTGGTGCTCCCACTGACCGGCCCAGATCTGCCCGGTCCAGCGCTGCAAGGAGATGGCGCGGACGGTCGGGCGGTCCTCGTCGCGGATCACCTCGCCCCAGGCACCCGAATAGGCGGCGCGCACCTGCGACGAACTCTCGCCGACGCAGAGCAAGCGCTCACCACTGGGGGCCAGGCAGGCAATCGCGCGCCAATCTTGCGCGCCTGAAGATTGTGACATGCTCATAAAAGAAATCATCCTCCTCCGTCGCGCCTCGAGGTTGTTGACGTTTGAGTCGTCAGCAATCCGCGTCCCGCGGCGGGGCATTTGGCCAAAGTCAAGTCAAGATGGGGCCGGAGTCGTCAGCGAGACTCCTCGAAGCCCGAAGTTCCAAGGGATGAACACAACAAAGGCGTTGGGGGACTCACATTCCGTCCGTTAAGTATTTTACGCCGCGAGGACGTTGGGGACAACTTATCCGGAAAGAAAGCAGAACCCCGGGTCGGCCAAGGATCTGAACGCGGGGCAGAATCCGACCAACCGTGAAACGAGTCTAGCGACGGGAACACCCCCAGAGCCAGTCGGGCTCATCCGGCCTTGGGAAATGCTCATACGTCACGATCGACTCACTGTCGTTCAACCTCTGAGAATTGTATCCCGACGACTCGGCCAGGGCGAATGAATTCCGGAAAAAATCGCGAAAGACTTTGACTGCGTTGGCACAATCGCCAGGAATTTCCGATGAAACACGTCGATTGGAGTGTCACGATTGATCACGATTTCCCTCTGACAGCGAGTGATGCACGCCGTCCGGGAATGGAAGACGGCATGGTTCACACGTCCTACAACGCCAATCGCGTTACTTCGAGACCCGTCTTAAATGGTTGCGGCCGTTCGTCGGCGCGCGATGAACAGCAGGCCGACTGCGCCGCTGGCCAGCAGCAGGAGACTCGCGGGCTCGGGGACCGCCCGGGTCGTCACGGTGAACGTCGATCACAACGGCTTCGCGGAGAATGTCAAGTCATCGCGCGTCGTCCCGAAGCACTGGCCGATATCGGTTGCTACGGCCCCCGCGGTGAAAGGACCGATCGCCGTTGTGGGGTCGTAGGTTGTGGACGGCAGGGTGTTTGTGGCCAGAATGACGATGCCCATCCTGAAGTCCACGAACCCCACGAACCCGTCTTACGTTTCCGAGTTGTTGATCACCCGGAGGGAGCGTGTGAAGGTCGCGGTCCCGATGCCGTCGACCGTCGCCGTCCCCGTCGCCGTCGACTCGTTCGTGCGGGGATAGGCGTAGGCAAGGTCCACGTTCTTGGTGTCGATCGTCATGCTCAGGGTCACAAGCGAATCGGTGAAGTTCGTGCCGCCGAGGCTGCCGCTCATGGTGGCGGAGTTGGTATAGGTGATGAACTCCGCCCTCGCGCCGCCGGTCAGTAAGACTGAGCCGACCACCACCACCAGAACGGCCGCGCATCGTCTCAACGAAATCCGCATCGCGATCACCTCCCTTTGAATAAGAATTCCGCTCCGGCGTGGAACGGAAGCGCACGTGAATCCGTTGGCGCGACCCTTGTCATGGCCGCGTCACCTTTGGAATTCGACGGACGAACCGGCGTCGAGTTTGTTTCCACATCAACGTGTGTGCAATTCGGCCGATCGGGTTGATTGTATTGGGAGCGTGCCTGCATTGCAAGAGTCACACAGGAACGGATTCAACCAATCGGCAGCGACGGCGTGTCCAGGATGCGGAAACGCAACAAGACTGGCGACGCCGCTCGGCCCTTGGTCGAGGATGTTCTCAATTTCCAAGGGAAGGGATACCCAAGCGGAACAGGTCGAGTCCGGATTGGCCCTTCAAGTCCTTTACTCTCGCTCGATTGCTTCGATATACTCTTG
>JBDTIR010000769.1:0-3655 GCA_039936275.1 Isosphaeraceae bacterium
GACCAACACATCACTGCGCTGGAGGACTTCGATGTTCGTACCGACGACCTGGACCCCCGCTCCCTCGGCCAAAGCCGTTCGGGCCGCCTCGATCGGATCGCTGGCCACGATCGAATCTGGGCGTGCCGCGCCGGATCGGATCATCCCCTGGATCAGGGCCGTGGCCATCTTGCCGGCGCCGATGAATCCCCAACGTCGCGGCGCGTGGTCACGGTCCCGATCATCCATCGTCGTCATCGGCCCCTCGGGTGCAATGGGCGGCATTTGATCTCGTTGTTCATCGCCTTTTTGAAGAGAAAGACCGGCACACGATACCAGGCAACCCCCCCCGGCCACCAGTTCATTTGGCAATGGAATCAACAACGGGAAAAGCCCAAACTCTTCGAAGCTTTCGGACGTCCGCAAGGCTCGGGCCTTGAGCCTGGAGCGCCTTGGCGGTATGGTCGAAGGTTGGTTGCCGACCCGATTCGATTCCTCAATGTGAACCTGTGTACGATGTCCGCCCAGTATTATTTGATGATCAATGGCACGAAGCAAGGACCGTTTCCCAGGCGAGACCTTGCCAGTCGTGGGCTCCGCGCCGACACCTTGGTCTGGACTGAAGGTGCGTCAGAAGGAACGCGAGCCGATCAGATCGCCGACCTGACCGATCTGCTTGCCGAGCCGTCCAGTCGGAGGCGTCGCGGGCACGGCGTCCAGCCGGGGAGGCTCCGGAACCTCTGGCGGGCGTTCGCCATTCTCGCCACAATCATGGTCCTCATGATGTCGGCCAACGGCATCACTCACGATGTTGCCGGAGAGAACCTTCAGAGCGTCTGGGAGTATTGGGGTGTCAAGGTGGTTCCGGTCTTGCTGATCGCCTTGGTGGTGATCGGCCTCTATGCCGCCCTGCTCTACCGATGCTGGGACTTCCTTCAGGACGGCCCGGCCAGGACCAGCCCGGGGCGGGCCGTGGGGTTTCTCTTCCTGCCGGTCTTCAACTTCTACTGGAACTTCGAGGCGATCGGCGGCCTTGCGGCCGACGTACGCGCCGATGCGAATCGTCGCCAGGTCTCGGCGGAATGGGTCTCCGAGGGCCTGGCGTTGACGTACTGCGTCTTCTATTGCGCCCTGCCGGCGGCCTACTTCATGGGCTGGCCGGCGGCCTTCCTTCTGACCGCGTTGCTCGCCGCCGCGCAGGTCGTGTTCCTGGGCTCGGTCGTGGGAGTGATCGAGCGGTCTGTCTCGCGGGAGTCCAGATCGTCGCGCAAAGGATAAGCGAATACCTCTCGACCGCATCGGATCTAGAGCGGTCGTCCCAGCCGCATCCGGTTTGAATATTCAACCGAGACGGCCGCCCTACATGTCATATTCCCGAGGCCCAACCCGTGCCCCTTTCGATCGATCTGGACGCCTATCTTCAACGGATCAAGTTCGGTCAAACCGCTCGACCAGATCTCTCGACCTTGAACGCGGTCGCAACGGCCCATACCTCGGCAATCCCCTTCGAGAACCTGAACCCCTGGCTTGGCATACCAGTGGACCTGGACCTGGATTCAGTGCAGCGGAAGCTCGTGCAAGACAGTCGCGGCGGCTACTGTTTTGAACAAAACCTCCTCTTTGGCGAGGCGCTTCGCGCGATCGGTTTCGAGGTCACAAACCTGGCCGCGCGGGTCTTGTGGGGCCAGCCCGAAGACGCGATCACGGCAAGGAGTCACATGCTCTTGCGCGTGGACCTGGACGGACACCCTTGGATCGTCGATGTCGGGTTCGGAGGAGTGAACCTCACCAGCGCTCTCAGGCTCATCCCAGACCTCGAACAAACAACCCCTCACGAGCCCTTTCGCCTGACTGTCTCTGATGGGGATTGGTGGATGCAGGCCCGTGTCGGCGAGACCTGGAGAACCTTGTACCGGTTTGACCTGCAACGCCAGTATCCCCTGGATTACCGGGCCAGCAACTACTTCCTCTCGACGCATCCCGCTTCCATGTTCACCACGAACCTGATCGCTTCGCGCCCCGCCACGGATCGACGATGGACCCTGAATAACCGTGAATTCGCCACCCACAGGATCCAAGGAAAGACGGAGCGGCGCACCCTGCGCAACACTTCGGAGCTTCGCGACGTGCTGGAGCATACGTTTCTGATTCGGCTGCCGAGCCATCCCGATTTCGATCAACGGCTGGACGCCCTGCCCGACTGACTCGAAGGGGCGATCCACTGATTCCAACCAACGCGGCCCGTCGGGCGGACGGATTGACGCCCCTCGCCTGGTCGATTAGGCTCGACTCTTGGGTTGGATTGCGACGTTGCCTGCCGCAAGACGCGAGAGGGTAGGTCTGTGGCCTCGCTGTTCGTCATTCAAGGAGCCGATCAGGGCAAGCGGTTCGAGCTGAAGACCAGGCCGATGGCTCTGGGTCGCGACGGCTCGAACCCGATCCGTCTGCACGATCTTGAGATCTCGCGTCGGCACGCCGAGATGCGTCCCGAGGCCGACAATTCGTACCGGATTGTTGATCTTGGCTCGGCCAACGGCACCTACGTCAACGGCCGACCGATCGACCAGGCCCCGTTGCACCCGGGAGATCAAGTCCGCCTGGGCCAGACGGTCATGCTCTACAGCGAAGGCCCCTTGGCCCACGAGCGCGACCTGACCGAACGGGTGGACCTGCTCAGTCGAGCCAGCCCCGAAGACCGCTCGGCAATCGTCCGCAGTATCCCGGTCGGTGACGGCTCCCGGGTGATCGGCGCGTCCGAGTCGGCTGGCGAGTGGCTCAAGGTCCGGCTGGGGAACCTGTCGGTCATGTACCAGGCCACCCAGGCGATCAGCCATATCCTCGACCTCGAAGAGTTGCTGCCCAGGATTCTGCAACTGGTCTTCGAGTCCATCGGTGCCGATCGCGGCGCGATCCTGCTGGTGGACGAGGCCACCGGCACGTTCGTGCCCAAGGCCGTTCGTTGGCGGGGCGAAGCCGACCCCGACGAGCGGATGACCATCTCGATGTCGATCGTCGAGCACGTCCGCGAGCAAGGGCAAGGGGTCATTACCACCGACGCCACGACCGATGCACGGTTCGGCTCGGCGAATTCAATCGTCGAGTTTGGCATTCGAGAAGCCATCTGCGTGCCGATCCAGGGACGGCACACGACGCTTGGCGTCCTCTACGCCGACATCCGCGCCGGCAATGAGTTCGCGCTCGACGCTTCGGGCAAGCCGGTTCCCAAGGGAAGGTTTACCCAGGAGCACCTGATGCTCATGATCGCCATCGGCCACCAGGCGGGCCTGGCGATCGAGAACACCAGCTTCTACCAGGCCAAGCTCCAGGCTGAGCGTTTGGCGGCGGTTGGCCAGACGATCGCCACGCTCTCGCACCATATCAAGAACATCCTCCAGGGGATTCGAGGCGGCAGCTACCTGATCGACATGGGCTTGAACCAGCAGGATGAGACGATCGTACGCCGAGGCTGGACGATCGTCGAGAAGAACCAGGGGAAGATCTAGAACCTGGTCATGGACATGCTCTCGTTCTCCAAGGATCGTGAGCCCGCCCTGGAGTCGGCAGACCTGAACGAGATCGTGACCGATGTCGTCGAGCTGATGCAGTCACGCGCCGCGGAGCTAAGCGTCGAGCTGGTCTGGACCCCCGCCGCCGACATGCCCGAGGTCTCGGTTGA
>JBDTIR010000770.1:0-12860 GCA_039936275.1 Isosphaeraceae bacterium
CCCTCAATGAAGTCGCCCCCTGGATGCGTTGGTTCGACGAGCAAGGAAACCTCATCCCGACCAGCGAAGAACGTTTGCCCGAGGAACAACACCGCGCCGACGAGGAACAACGCCGCGCCAATGAGGAGCAACGTCGCGCCAATGAAGAACAACGCCGCGCCGACGCGGCTGAGGCATCGCGGGATCAGCAGCAGCGCAGGGCCGAAGCCCTGGCGGCCAAACTGCGGGCCCTGGGGGTGGACCCCGACGAGGTCTGACCCCCTTCGTCTCGGTTCGGCTTGACGGCCAGGGGCGGACGATTTACTATCCCTCGCGACCCGGAAGGAGTCCGGGCGACCTGTCCGGACTTCGTGCCCAAGGCTCAAGGAGGAGCATCGGCGATGCGCGATCACAACAAGGCATTCTGCCGTCTCATTACTGAGACATTTGATGGTCCTGGCCCGGTCTTCGAGTTCGGCTCCTATCAGGTCGAAGGCCAGGTGGACTATGCCGACCTCCGCACCCTGTTCGCGGACAAACCCTACGTCGGCTGCGACATGCGGCCTGGACCGGGGGTCGACCGCGTCGAGGACGTCAGTGCAATGACCCTGGCTGACGGCTCGGCGGGCACCGTGCTCTGCATCGAGACCTTCGAGCACGTCTTCGAGGTCCGCAGGGCCTTCGACGAAGTCTTCCGCGTGCTTCGCCCCGGTGGAATGTTTATATTCACATCTCCATTAAACTTTAGGATTCACGCATATCCGGATGATTACTGGCGAATGACGCCGAGCTGCCTGCGGCGAATGCTCGCCCCTTACGAGGTCCAGGTCGTCGGGGCGCAAGGGTACGCCAGCTTCCCGCACACGGTCATGGCCCTGGGGATCAAAAGCCCCGCCCCGGCCAATGCCTTGGCGCGGGCCGAACGCCTGGTGGCGGGCTACCAAGGCTGGCTCCGCCAGACCGAACGGGCCTTGCCGACGGCGGTCAAATTCCGCCGAGGACTGTCGATGGCTTACCGCTCAAAGGGAGAGCGGAACCAGATCAACGGCTACTACAAGGCCGACTTCACCATCGAGGCGTCGCCCGCCTCGCTGGCCTGCGCGGGCTGATCCACCCTTCTTGTTCCGTCCTTTGGCCAACGGCCGCCCACGCGCCGGCGCTTTTGCCGTCGTTTCCCATCAATACAAGGGATCATGTTCATGTTCTCGACTCGTGGGCGGCTCGTCATCCTTGGGCTCGATGGCGCGACCTGGACTGTGCTCGACCCGATGCGCCAGCGCGGCCTGATGCCCAACCTCGACGCCCTCCTGAAACGCTCGGCCCACGGCACATTGCGGTCCACCATCCCGCCGGTGACCTCGGCCGCCTGGACCACGATGCAGACCGGGTGCGGCCCGGCGCGTCACGGCGTGTTCGACCACCGCTACTACGACGCCGAAGCGGGTCGGATGAAGGTCAATCACTCCGGGCGGGTCCGCGTGCCGACTTTCTGGCACCTGCTTTCGCACGCCGGCCGATCGGTCGTCAGCCTGAACCTGCCGGCCACCTACCCCCCCCTGCCCGTCCGAGGCGTGGTCGTCTCGGGAATGGACGCCCCTCACCTCGACGCCGCGCTCTCCGGGGCCCCGGAATTCGCCCGCAGGCTCCGCGCCGAGGTGCCCGAATATACCCTCCGCTACTACTGGAAACGGCCGCCGGAAACCCTCGAAGAACTCCAAGAAAACGCCAAGGCCACCGCTGAAAGCTTCCTCGGCAGGGCCAAAGGGGGCCTGCTCGCCGATGAGGTCGTCCCCGACTGGTCGGCCCTGATGGTCCAGTTCCAGAACCTCGACCCGTTCCAGCATCGCGCCTGGAAGTACCTGAACGTCGATGAGACCGGAATCGACAATCCCCCCTGGAACGACGCCGCCGCCCTGGTCCTGCGCGGGCTCGATGACGCCATCGGCCTGCTCTGCGAACTCGCGGACCGCCGAGGGGCTCACGTCCTGGTCGTCAGTGATCACGGCTTCGGCCCCTGCCTGGGCCGGGTCCACGTCAACCGGATCTTGATCGACGCCGGCATCGCCAGCGTTCCCAAACATGCCTCCGCCAAGGTCCGCCGACGCGCCTCGCAAGGCATCGACCACCTCCGGATCTGGGCCCAGAAACGCAACGACCCCAAGGCCCGCGCCGCCACGTTCGATCAATCCGTCGTTGCGCAATTTCCTTTTGATTGGAAACGAACTCTCGCCTTCGCGCCCCACCAAGACACAGCGGCGATGGTTTATATGAACTCGACGAGCCGTCAAGGGGGTGCTCCCTTGACCACGCCTCGTCAGATCGACGAGGCGCGTGATGCGGCGGCCGAGGCCCTGGCGGCGGCCAGGCATCCGGAGACCGGCCGCCCCTTGTTTCCCAAGGTGATCGCCACGGCCCAGGAATACAGCCTCGACCCGGCGGCCGAAGGTTATCCCGACCTGATCGCCTTGCCCGACGAGCCCTACTGGGTCCGAACCAAGCTCAACCCCGGAACCGCCTGGGTCGAGCCTGATCCGAACCTGCCGGGCACCCACCGCCCTGAAGGAATCGTCGCCCTGGCAGGCCCCGGGATTACCCCCGGCCGAACCCTGCGCGCCGACCTGCGCGACATCGCCCCGACCATCCTGAGACTCTTCGATCTAGCGATCCCCGCGCACATCGAGGGCCTCCCTCTCTCTTGTCTGCCAGAACCCGTCCCATACCGCCCAGATCCCCCTGCCCCCGTCCTTCACGGTCCTCATCAATCTCAATTCGAGTACACCCCCGAGGAACAGGCGATCATTGAACAACGCCTCGCCGACCTTGGCTATCTCGAATAATCACAGCGCTCACCACGATCCGCCCGCCGACTGCCAAAATGGCAGGTGGCTTCGTTCGGCGCAGGGGCAGAAAGTGCCTCGCTTACGCTTCGGGCTTCAAAACCCGAAGCGTGAGCGAGGAATCTTACGCTTCGGGCTTCAAAACCCGAAGCGTGAGCGAGGGATCTTCTTCGAGACTGAGCCGTCAAGCCATCGCGACTGCCAAAATGGCAGACTTTGGCCACTTACCGATAAAGGGGGCCGACCTCGGCGCGCAACGGTCCCTTTGGTTTCGAGGACGTCTGACAATTGAATTGTCAAAGAGCGTTCAAACGTTAAAATCAAGAGGCCATCGCCTTGTGCTTACGAGCGGCCTTCTCGCGAGCACGGCGGGCCTTACGATTGAGCGGGGCTGTCGGCATCGGCAAGGCCGAGGCAAGCGGGACGGTCGAAGGAGAAGGAGACGGCGACTTTGAACTATGGCCGACTGACTCGACCAGGGCGGCCAGCATTGCCATGATCGGCTTGCCTTCAAAGGGCGACTCCGAAGACGGGCTCGATTCGGGTTCCGGCTCGGGTTCGGGTTCAGAAATCAGACCGTTGATGGAGGACGTGGGCAGGGCGGTTGGCTCGGGATCGGCCGGCAAACAGGTGACGGGCTCGGACTCAACGATCCGCTCGGCGCGATACTGGCGAAACGCGGTCATGGCCTCGGTGTAGACCTTGCGGAGCCTGGTTTCATAACGCTGAAGACGAAGGTATTCCTTGGAAGGCCGCAAGGGATAACCCATGCAGGTCAACTCACGTTCCTTGTCGTTGAGCGGTTCGAGCGCATCGGCCATCAAGAAATTGATCGCGTCGATCTGCTCGTACATCAAGGCCGTCTGCGCGGCGGGGTCGGCCCCCGGGGAAAGGTCTGGATGCGAAGGCCGCAGGTCGGAACCGACGCCCATCAAGGTCGCGGCGAGGTTGCACTGAGTCTCGTCCCAGCCAATGTGATCGAGCACGGGGATGCTCAAGGCGTCCCAACGATCGAGAATCCAGCGGCACCCTTGCGCGGTCTCGCGCAACCGGCTAGCAGTCCTTGAAGGATCTTTGGGCAAGCGGGCGGCGATTTCCTCGGCGGCCCGTGAACGATCTTCATCCCAGCAAAGATCAGCGCGGTCGGCCATGTCGTTGATCTGGGCGCGGATCATGAATTGGCAGTAATCGAGCCGAGCGGCGGCGTCGGCGACCTGTTCGAGCATCCAGACTTGTTGATCGTTCTCAGGATGATAGGCCTCGATCAACATACGATTGTGCTTGGCCACGGCGTCGGCAAGATGGGGCGGAACCAGGCCATGTTCACTGCGTAGGCTGTGGGTCAATGAGTTCATCCGTGAGACCATCTTGCCGGCTTCGGTTTTTGGACCTGTGGACTTCTGGGCGTTGCGCTGGTTGGCGAGCCGTCTGGCGGTGCTGGTGGGCATCGGGTTGATCCTCGTTCGAAGCCAAAGATACGGAGAGAACACAAGGATTCGATCAAAACCGCCCCGAGTCGTTGCGTCTCCTCGTTGGCGACGCCGGCCCGGCTTGGGCGGTTCTTTTGCTCTTCCCTTACACTCTCGCCAGCCTCGATCCGAGTTATCACCCTTTTCCAGAAAAATGCCGATCGCCCGCAAAAAAAGATCGGGATCAGGTCACTGGCTCAATCAAGGTGGCTATTGGCCCCGTTCCTTTCGAGCCCATATGACCCAGCCCGAACTTCGTCATCGAAACGAACAGCTTTGAGCATAGCTGCCGCCGATTCCCGACCAAATCGCTTCTGCTTGCGGCGAACCAAGGGATAGCCAAGCTGGGGTAAGACATGATTCGGCTTGGAAAACGCCAGGATGTCGTACCAGACGCTGTTGTCGGCCTGATCCCACTCGATCAAGAACCGCTCCTCGCCTCGCCCCGCATGATCGGGCAACGTGCCGTAAGCCAGGCCGAACCTGCGGACCGGCCCAGACTCATCTATGATATACACAATTTTGCATGCATTAATCCACCAGAACCCGATCGCGCGTGCGACGACGGCCACGAGTTCACCGGCCAGGATCGGTGTCTCTGGCGGCCGTGCCTCAACCCAGCCCAGGTCGAACTGCCTCCAATGCCGCAAGGCGGTTCTTGCTGCCTGATAGACCGGCTCGCCCTCGCCCAGTTTGATGCGGGTATGGTCCACGTTGAAACCGAGCGGAGGCTGGGTCGCCGTTGCTCCGACGGCCGAGTAACTGAAGTCCAGCTTCGCCTGCGCCGTCAAAAATTGACGGATCGACTCGGCGGAAGGTTTTTGCAACGACAACATCCTCGATCCTCGCCCGCCGGTCCGTGGTCGCGTCTAGACTCTGGTTCAATCCACGGTAAAATGTGCGTTACCGAATTCTATCCGCAAAACACGCGACTTCCCAACTGGGAATCGGAACAGAATCGATGCCGACGCCGGAATCGGAACTTCCTGAAGCACCGAAAGCGCCTGTTGTGCTGTTGACGGGGGCGTCCGGCTACGTCGGCGGTCGGCTGATGCCGATGCTCGAAGAGCAGCCGATCGTCCTACGATGTTTGGCCCGCAGCCCAGAGAAACTTCGGCCTCTGGTCAACAAATCCATCCAGATCGTCCAGGGGGACGTTCTCGACGCCTCGACGCTCGATGAGGCCATGCAAGGGGTCCACACGGCATACTACCTCGTCCACTTGATGTCCGGGTCAAAAGACTTCGAGAAAGAGGACCGGCAGGCGGCGTTGAACTTTGCCGAAGCTGCAAAAAAGGCCGGTGTGCGTCGAATCATTTACCTTGGCGGGCTGGGCGACGACAACGACCCAAAACTCTCACCGCACCTTCGCAGCCGTCATGAAGTCGGCCAAATCCTTCGGGAGTCCGGCGTAGAGACCATCGAGTTCCAGGCGTCCCTGGTGATCGGGACCGGAAGTCTGTCGTTCGATCTGGTGAAGTCGTTGACCGACCGCCTACCGGTCATGCTTTGCCCTCGATGGCTTAACACGCGCACTCAGCCCATCGCTGTGGACGACGTGCTTGCCTACCTCCTGGCCGCGAAGGACTTGCCCCCTGGCGAGAGCCGACGCTTTGAGATCGGCAGCCAGGATGTCACAACTTATGGCAACATGATTCGAGAATATGCACACCAAAAAGGACTCCGTCGCGCCTTGATTTCCGTGCCGGTGCTGACGCCTTACCTATCGAGCCTCTGGCTCGCCCTGGTGACGCCCAGCAGCTTCGAAATCGGGCGGCATCTGATCGAGGGGCTGAAGAATCCCACGGTGGTCCGGGACAAGAAGGCCCTGGACGTCTTCTCGATTCGTCCAATGACCATAAGGGAGGCGATCCAGAAAGCGCTGAGCGGCTCGACCGAAGAATCCATGGTCAAGACGGCGTCCGAGTAATCTTGCCCGTGCGCTGTCTCTTTTGCTGATCCAGTTCGGTTTTCAAGGTGAGCACCGCCACTTCCTTGGCTTTCGCTTCAACCTCCACGGTGATGTTTTGCGGCAGCCAGCACCTCGGGAAATCGTCCAGGTCGATGAAGTCGTGATGACGTTCCGGATGCCGCCCCTGCCACCCTCCAATCGGACTGGAGACGTGGAACATCGGCTCTCGGTTCCAGGTCGCTATTGCGCATTGGGTGATCTGCTCAATGCTCAAGCCATCCGGGTTGCAGCGATGATGATGCACGTCGTAGATCAGCGGTACGCCTTCGGCCTTGCAGATCGGTAAGAGATCGGCGGGCGTGTAAACTTTATCGTCATTCTCGACCGTCAAGCGGCTCCTGACTCGTTCTGATAAAAGGTTGAGGTTCCTGGCAAAATCGACCAAGGCCTTTGGCTTGTCGCCATAGCCCCCTCCGCCATGGATGTTGATCACATCAGCCCCAACCCATTCCGCCACGATCCCTTGATATTCCAGTTCCTGAACCGACTTCTCAACCACGTCGGGGCGCGGCGAGTTCAGGACCACGAACTGATCCGGGTGAAAGCAGGTCCGCAGCCCATGCGTCCGGGCGTAGCGTCCGCATCCTTGATACCGACGGATGATCTCATCACCTTCAGGGAGCTCGCCAAGCTCGTATCCGCATTCCGGATGCGTCTTGATGGGCAGGATTCGACTGTTGATCCGAAAGCAGCCGATCCCGTTCGAGGCGCAGAATTGAAGCGAGGCCATCAGGGCGTCGGCGTTCTCCAGACAAAGACGGCTCAACTTGGCCAGAGCGTCGGGCCGGTTCATCCTGCTGATGGCTGTGGCCGTCGTGGTGACAAAGCGGATCGGCTGATCCCGGAACTTGCAACAGAGGCCGAGGCGCATTTCAAATTCAACTCCCAACAATTGTTCACTTGGCCGCCTTGACCGGGATCTGAACTTCCCAGAGCCGCTGAGCCCGAGGCGTCATCGGACCGTGGTATCCGAGTCGGCGAGGCGGGCCGTCCTCGACCCATTCCGCTTTGTGCTCGTCGAGCCATTCGTGGAGCGTCTCCACGGCCTTGCTCATCTGTTTGTCATTCATGTTGCCGCCCTGGAACCCGAGGCAGACAAAGTTCTGGCCGGGGTGGTCCACGACCGCGACGGACGCGCCGTCGGGTCCGAGCTTGCCCTGCTTGGGCGATCGGTAGACGAACTCCATGGCGACCTCTCCTTTGGCTCCGGGAGTCTCGACCATGTGAGGCGTCTCGAACGTGTTGATCACCGGGGCGGTCATCGCAACGTTGTTCCGCTGAATGTGGTTGAACAGAGAGAAAAACATCAGGTCGCTCGACAACACGGTGGCCTTCTTCGCCTTGGTAACCGCACTTCGATACGCAGGGTATTTCTTTACCTCGATCTTGCCAGGCTCGGTGGCGTCGGGGAACCCTTCGGCCAGAGGGGCGTCACCGTCAGCAGGCTTGGGCTGAACCTTCGACGCTTCGGGCTTGGGGTCGTCAGCCTTTGCAGACGCGGGAACGACGCCGAGCAAGGCGATCGGCAAGAGTAGGGCGAGTCGGCGCATGGGTCGTTGCTCCTCAAGTTTGTGGGACTTGGTGACCCTTTTGTGATTAGTCACCACATAATATTATCTTTGCAAAAACAACATTTCGTCAAGTACAGTGATCGGCTAAACCTCTTCCGCATGGAAAACGGCGGGGACAGCCACGACTTACGTCGGACGAGTCCCCGCCTTTTTGGTTTGCTTACTTAGCAGCGGGGGGAAGCAAGACGGTGTCAATGACGTGGATGACGCCGTTGGTCGTCAGAATGTCGGTCTTGGTCACGTTGGCCTTGCCGACCTTGACGGCGCCGCCGGCAACGTGGATCGTCACCGGGCTGCCCTGAACGGTCTTGACCTGTTTGCCGTCGAGCTTCACGACGTCCGCGGCCAAGACTTTGCCCGAGACGACGTGATAGGTCAGAATTCCGGCCAGCTTGTCCTTGTTCTCTGGTTTGAGCAAGCTCTCGAGTGTTCCCGCGGGGAGCTTGGCAAAGGCCGCGTCGGTCGGGGCGAAGACCGTGAAGGGGCCGTCGCTTTTCAGGGTGTCCACAAGGCCGGCGGCCTTGACGGCGGCGACGAGGGTGTTGAACTTGGCGGCAACCGCAGTGTCAACGATGTCCTTCTCAGCGGCGAAGGCGGGGGTGGCTGAGACCAGGACGAGAAGCGCTCCGAGGAACTTACGCATGGGTGTACTCACTTGTCAATTGGTTGAGATAAGACTGTCAATGGGCACGTTTTTGCGAAGCATTTTCAGGGCGGCGTCTTGAATCTGCCGGACGCGTTCCTTGGAAACGTCCAGGATTTCGCCGACCTGGCTGAGGGAAAGCCGGGGGCTGCCTCCCAGTCCGAAGCGGTAGGAAAGGACCTGCCGCTCACGGGGGCGCAGGGTGTTCATCCACTTGCCGACAGTCTCGTTCACGTCAGAGTCGTCGACGAGGTCCCTCTCGGGAACGCTCGTTGAGTGGAGTGAGGTCGATCGGGTCTCACTAAGCGAGACCGACGGCCGGGTGGCCGCGTGGATTCGTTGGATTGACGGGGTTGCGACGTAAGGTTGGTCGCGATCTGGCTCGACCTGACGGTCGAGTTCATCCTGATTCTGAGCGAGTTGGCGAAGGTGGCGCGGGGAGAGGCGGACCGGATAGGCCCCCTCGGACACGGCGGACTGTACGGCCTGACGAATCCACCAGGTTGCGTACGTGGACAGTTTCGTCTGATGCGCCAGGTCGAAACGGTCGATCGCTTCGAGAAGGCCGCAGAATCCCTCTTGAATGAGGTCGGAGTAGGCGACACCTCGATTGCGGTACCGCTTGGCGACGGAGGCCACCAGCCGCGTATTGGTAAGGGCCAGTTCGGCACGAAGCTCGAAGTAACGTTGAAAGACGGCTTCGAGCTCACCTTCAACCGGCCCGTCATTGTGATAACTCTCGGCGATGAGTCGGCTCATTGCCCGAGGATGGTCAGTCTGTTCCGGAACAACCTGTCCCAGGCCCCGAGTGATGGCCTCGACCAGAGTTCGCTTGCAACCTGCCAGTTCTGTGAACAACTGGCGCTCCCGCTTCGGGCCGAGTAGCGCGGTCGAGACAGTGCCCGGGTTTTCCAAAGCGTCGGAGACGTCCATCTTCATGACCGCGCCCATAAGATCTCCCTCCAATCGTTGTTTGGAAAACCGCGACCACTCCTGGATCAACTCGATCAAGCCAGGCGAAGGTTGGCCTGCCAGCGCCTCTGGATAGCCTTCCACTGCAAGACCTGGTAAAGCCCGGCGAGACCCACCACAACGTAAACGGCCGAACTCAGGACCGAACCCGCTCCGAAGAGCATGGCCACAAGATCCAGATGAGCTGCGCCGACAAGACCCCAGTTCACCGCTCCGACCACGACCAGTACCGCGGCAATCACGTCAGCCGTTTTCATCGCTCGCCCCTCCGCAGGAGTCCTGAAGAAACTCTCGGCGGAACATACGCCGAGCAAATCGTCCAAATCGTTCGATTTATTTATAGGCGCGCCGCCCTATGTCCGTCAATCCCAAAGGAAGAATTATTTTTCAAGATTCTTCCCGGGTTCCGGAGCGTCTTGCGTTTCTGACCAGCAAACTCAACGCATTCTCGGGATTCCACGGCCTCGCGGTGGAATCGTCCATGGAGGATGTGTACATTCCACGAAATTCGTCTTAATCGTCCATAATAAAGGGCGAGTGGCTCGCATGCTGAACTTACAATACGTCAGCACGGCGAACGTCGCCCGGGCGCTCGGCGTCGGGGTCTCGACCGTCAAACGATGGGTGGACGACGGGATCTTGCCCGCCTATAGAACGGCCGGGGGGCACCGAAAGCTCCTGCTGGCGGACGTTCTGCGCCCGGGCAGGGAGAGCCACTTCCCTCGCCTTGATTTAAGCGTGCTTCGGTTCGTCGACGAGACTCAGGGCTCTCTCGATCCGAACGCTCTCTCAACAACTGTTGATTGCGCTCAAGCGAGGGGACGGGGTCGCGGTTCGTTCGCTAATCCAGGGCGCGCACCAGTCGGGCGTTGCGATGGAGACCCTGGCCGACTTCGTGATTGCGCCGGCCATGAAGACGTTGGGTCATGAGTGGGAGGCCGGTCGGATCAAAGTCTTCCACGGGCATCGGGGCACGCCGTTCTGCGTGTCGGCGCTCTACGAACTCAAAGCCGTCCTGGAGGCGAGGGTCGACCGTGATCGCCCCTTGGCGGCGGGCGGAAGTTCCGAGCTGGATTAAAACCACCGCTGTAGGCCCGGCGTCGGTGCCCGACGCCTGCCCAGCCTGGCGTTTGTTTTCAGACAACACCTTGCACCATCCCGCTAAGGGCTCGGACTTATCACTTCTTTCTTGAAAAAAGACCGGAATCAGGAACTACCCCCGGACACGGCGAGCATCAACGGAATCGCCAGGCTGCAGGATGTCCCGTCAAGTCGCTCCGAGTAGAATAAGCGTCCGTAGAAGCGGATCGGGACCGTGTTGGAGGATAACGAAATGGCCGGACGTGTCGCCGAACTGAAGCGATTTCATGGGACGAAGTCGTTCGGGAGCCGTGCCAATCTGATCTTGCGAGAGGACGAGGCGGCCGGACTGTACCACGCCCTCGAACCGCAAGAAGCCCGTGAACTCGCCTCGTTCGCCATCGGACTGGACCTTCCCACGGAGGGGGAGGACAAGGGCGAGATCCTTCGCTGCCTGGCCTGCCTCCGTCCCGGCTCCCTCGACGACTTCCACCTGGACCTGGTCGGACGGGGGATTCTGTACCCGCCCATGATCTGGTACGGTGCCGGTGCCGATATCGCCGCACGGATCGTCGGCATGCTCCCCGGCCCGGACACCTTGCGCACCAACCACCTACTCCTCGCCTTGGCCTGGATCGGTGACGGCGTGGTCCAGGACGCCTTCGACAGGTGGCGGAACGAGCCGCCCGAATGGGTCGCCATGCTTTACGTCCCACCGCACCGTTACGCCGAGGAGGCGGGCTGGGAGTTGATGGACAAGGGAAGCCGCCGAGACCTTTTCGCGCGACGTTGCCATCCTCTCGTCGTCCCGGAAGAGGGGGCGTCGAATGCTCGCATCGCTACGGTCGTGGCCGAACACGAGGAGGCATGCCGATGGTGTGGACGTTCCTTGACGACCTTGATCGACCTGGACCTGACCGCGCCGGCCCTGTCATTCCTCAGCCTTGATGGCCGCAGGCTCCGCATCGCCACCTGCGAAGTTTGCTCGTGCTTCGGCGCCGTGTTCACCAAGGTCGGTCCGGACGGCGGCTCGACGTGGTACGAAGGGAATCAAAAGCCCGAGTACCTTCCCGATGACGCCGACGACTGGCCTCGGATGCCGGCGGGCCGCCTCGTCATCGGGGACGAGCCCCGCCACTGGCTCGAAGCGGCGGATTGGTTGGTGCCGGGCGTCCGCTTCTCGCAGGTCGGGGGACTCCCGACCCGGGTTCAAGACGCCGAGTACCCCCGCTGCCCGGAGTGCGATCACGCGATGCCGTTCGTCGCCCAGATCTCGAACGACGATCTTGACGAGTCTTCCGAGGGGATCTATTACATGTTCGCCTGCCGGGGCTGCGGCGTGGCGGCCACCAGTTATCAGCAGTCGTGAAATCGACGCCGACAACGAAATCCCTGGCGTCGTGAGCCACTTACAGGCTATCCGGGAAGAAAGACCGGGAAATTCCCGATTCCAGGATTCGAGATTCCAGAACCAAACGAGAAAACCGCCGGAATCCAAACCCGACGTCCCTGATTTTCGTGCAAAACTTCCCGGATAGACTCTTAAATCTTGTTCCGACATGATCCATCAGTCCGACCGATATTCCCAGCGATTTTCCGCCAAATTCCAAATCCACGTTGCGATTTGCTTACGCGCAGGTCGTTGCCCTGAACGGTGAACGACTTCGGGCCGGTCCTGGTTCTGGTTTACCAGTGTCGCGCCAGTCGTTGCGCGTCGGCTTCGGTGACGCGGTAGAGGAAGATGGAAAAGCCAATTTTGTCGAAGGGGGTTAGCTCCTGGAAGTAGCGGAAGGCGAACCGATGCGCGGGAAGGTAGCCGGGCTGGCCGGGGGCGTAGACCCGCCAGTCAAGCCCACGGACCAACGACGCACTGACGGCGTACAGGCCGGGCCTTGGCGGCTTGGTGGGGTCGCGACCCATCCAAGGGGGGGGAAGTCGGTCCATCGTCCCTGGGAACGGGGGCGGCAGAAACCAGTTCCAGGGGCGACCGCGCCTCGCGAACAGGTCGGGGTTAATTTGACCAAAGTAGGCGATGCCGATCGGCTCGGAGGGTGCGTGGTCCTGGACCCAGCGCTGAAGGCCGACGAGGTCCTGGCCCCAGTCAAGGTTGCTGTCGATCAGGTGCGTTGAGCCCAGGTCGGGACCGCCGGAGACGAGGTTAAAATAGGCCAGGTAATGAGGGTGAATTGACGCCGATGCCGCCAACGAGGCCAGCAAGCACGCCGACAAACTGGTGATCACCCAGGGTCTGCGACGACCGGCCAGACTAGCCGCCCAGGGGGCGAGCTTGCCGATCGAAACGTAGAGATAGGGGAAGATCGGCAAAACGTAGCGCAG
>JBDTIR010000771.1:0-2986 GCA_039936275.1 Isosphaeraceae bacterium
GTCATCCTTGACGATCTATCAGCGATCAAGTCATTGCTCATCATCACTTTGACCGATTACCATTTCGCATCGGCCTCAGCCTTATTGGCCCGATACCAGGCGATCGTTTTCGAAAGGCCGGAGCGAAGGTCGGTCGGCGGGGTCCAGTCGCCAAGGGCCTGTCGCATGCGGGTCACGTCGAGCACTTTCTTGGCCGCGCCGTCGGGTTTGTCGGCGTTCCATTCGATCCGGCCGTGATAGCCGGTGACGTCGTTGATTGTCTCGACCAACTCGCGGATCGAGGTGCCGATGCCGGTGCCGATGTTCAAGGGGGTCGTCGCGTCGTCGTACTTCTCGGCGGCCAGGATGATCGCGTCGGCGCAGTCTTCGACGTAGATAAATTCACGAATGGGCGTGCCGGTGCCCCAGACCTCAATACTGGGCGTGCCCGCGATCTCGGCCTCGACCCACTTGCGGATCAAGGCTGCGGCGACGTGCGACCGCTCCGGGTTGTACGAGTCACCGGGCCCATAGAGGTTCGTCAAAATCAGGTGGATCGAATCCAGGCCATATTGACGCTTGTAGGCTTGCGCCTGCACGGCCATCATCTTCTTGGTCAGGCCGTAGTTGATGACGCTGGCGTGGCAAGGCCCCGCCCAGAGATCCGCTTCCTTGAGGTTTCCTTCCAGATACCCTGGATAGCTGCATGCGGTGCCGATGGCGACGAACTTGCCCACGTTCGTCAGACGCGCAGCCTCCATCAGGTTCGCACCCATGACCAGGTTCGTGTAATACAACGTCGCCGGCTGGGTGACGTTGATCCCGATCCCGCCATAGTAGGCGGCGGCGTGAATCAAGACGTCGCACGGATGTTCAAGCAAGCATCGCAGGCCGGCGTCCAGCGTCGTCAGGTCGTACTCGCGCCTTCGAGGGACGAAGACGCTCGCGCCGTAGCTCTCAAGCCGATTGACCAAATGCCGCCCCAGAAACCCGGCGCCGCCGGTGACCGTGACCCGTTTGCCAGACCAGACGCTCTTCATGGAAGTCGCTCCTTTGGAGAAGATCCATCAACGGAAGACACGAGGAACCAGCGAGAACGGAACCGAGGACGCTCCCCCTCACGTTCCCGTTCCCCGTGTCTTCGTGATGAAATCTTGTGGATCACACGTTGGCGAACGGGTTCTGGAACTCGATAAGCTGCGCGGCCCTGACCAGTTCGGCGATGCCGCGGTCGAGGTCGACGGTGGTCTCGAAGCCTTTGGCGCGGATCTTCTCGTAAGAGACTTCGTAGTTGCGCTGGTCGGCGTCGGTGCCGACTTCGGCGAAGTGGAGGTAATAATTCACGTGCTTGAGGATCTGTCTCGCGACGTCTTCCTTGGTGAAATTCATGCTCTCGTGGCCGACGTTGTACACGTCGTCCTTGACGTCGTTCCAGCGCTCCAGGGCGAAGACAAACGAGCGTGCCATGTCGCGGACGTGGACGAAGGTCCGCTTGAACCCGCCTTCATAGACAATGAGGTTACGGTTCTTGACGGCCTGGTAGGTGAAGTCGTTCGGCATCAGGTCGAGCCGCATCCGGTTACTGACGCCGAATGCGGTGGCGTAGCGGTAGGAGACCGAGTTGCCGGCGTCGAGGACCATCTGCTCGGCCTGCGCCTTGGTCTCGCCGTAGAGCGTGATCGGCGCCATCGGCGTGTTTTCGTTGCAGACGTAATCCGGCACTGAGCCGTAAATGCTGCCGGTGGAGGCGTAGAGGAACTTCTGGTCAGGCTTGCGGAGGCGGAGCAGAGTGCGGGTGCCTTCGACGTTGGTCGCCTGGGCGACGTGTGGCTCTTTCTTGCACCCTGGATAGCCGACGATCGCCGCCAGGTGGATGATCGCCTCGACGCCGTCGAGCGCTTTGGCGACCCCGGCCTCGTCGCAGACGTCGCCCTTCAAGAGTTCCAGGGTGCGATACTGGCAGCAAGGCAAGAGCCCTTGCCCGCCGAACTTCAAGGTGTCATAGACCCGGACGCGGTGCCCCTGTTCCAGGAGCAAGGGGACCAGGGTCGAGCCGACATAACCGGCTCCGCCGGTGACGAGAATCCGCATGGCGTGGCCCATCCGTGGTGGCTCATAGTGACGCGCCTGGGACGTCGAGTCAAAAGGTGTCGTTGGGAACGAGCGGCAAGGCGGGACGGGTTCGTCTGCATTCCAGGCCCCGTCCGTGCGGCCTTGACTCTGTTGAGTGCTTCACATTGGCGGGTCGTATCACGGCCGTCACTCCGCTCCTCGGAGCTTTGGCCCACCGTCCCGTCAAGGGCGATACTATCGGTCAGACCCGCCGCGCTGTCAATGTCACTTTGATGCCAGTTCACAGCCAAGAGCGCACGACATGGTTTGCACAGCCAAGGAGTTGGATATGACCTTGCCGATGGAAGTCTGAGCCGTTGGACGCTGATTACCACAACCTGGGTAGGACTGCAAAAATGGGTAATGACGCCGCTGAGATCCGGAGCGAGTTTCACACCCGCTTGGGCCAGATCGCTCAGGAGCTGGCGGGCGAACTTGATCCCGATTGTCTCCCCCGAGATACCAAGTTCTCGGAACTGGAAGCCGTCGCCGGCGCCGATTGAGTCCCACAATTTCCGGATGTCGAGGCGGCTCGAATGACGGGCTGCACACTTGGAGCGGACCGGGTTGCGAGGTTACGATGCTCAACGCGGTCGGTTCGATTGTGGGCCGGGCCGAGAACCCTTTGGTCAAGAGACGCCCGGGCAAACTTCGTTGACCGCTGATGAGTAGAGAACCAAGGTTCACCCAAATGAGAGACATCCGAATCGCCGCCGCCCAGTTCGAGCATCGAGACGGCGACAAAACTTATAATCTCGGCCGCATTCGTGACTTGACCCGACGCGCGGTCGAGCAAGGGGCCGAGATCGTTTGCTTTCATGAATGCTGCATCACGGCTTATACCTACTTACAAAACCTGAGCCGGGACGAACTCTCCAGGGTGGCCGAACCGGTG
>JBDTIR010000772.1:0-11091 GCA_039936275.1 Isosphaeraceae bacterium
CGCCCGGCAGGTCGATCGCGGGCGCGGGCCGTCGGCCGCCTGCCAGAGCGATCGCGGCCTGGAGCGCCCAGGCCAGCTTGACCTCGTCCGTCGCCCTGGCGTCGGGGGTCTTGTACACTTTGTACTCTGGCCAGGCGGGTGTTTCGGCAAGGCTGGTCCGAGCCCCTTGGGCATTCTTCGGCCGAACCCGGTAGAGCGGGTCGCCGAGATAAATCAACCGCCAGGGGAGACTGAACGGCTCGCCGCGACCTTGTCGGGCGGCGGTGCTCAAGGGCAAGCCTTCCGCGATCAGGTCGGCAACCAAAGTCGGGGTGCGGAACGACTGAAGAAACGGCTCGTTCATGCTGCCGAAATAGACGAACGCCCCGTTGGCCAGCCAGCGCCCGGCCAGGGTCGCGGGGTTCCAGGGGTCGGCGGCCGAATAACTATGGATCGTCAAGACCGCCGCCGGTTCCGTCAAAGGGACGTCGGCCGTCTGCCCGGTCTGACCGGCCAATGACATCGCCGAGGGCTGGCCGTGGGAATTCATCAAGATCAAACCATACGTGTTGACCGGATCAAAGGTCTGGTGCCAGCCGGCAAGGCCGCTTTGCTCGACCCCGCTGCGATGCTTGACCGGCAAGGTCGTGTCCAACCGCTGCGCCGCGGGGCCCATGGCATAGTCGGTCCAGGGATCTCCCTGCTGCTCATAGCCATTGAACAGCAAGGCCACCCTCGGCTGGAGAAAGAGGCTGCACATGGCCCGATAAACGCTCTCGGCCGGATCGCCGATCAGGCGGCCGGTGTAGGCCCATCGGTGTTTGTCGTCGCCCGTGCGGGCAAGTCGGTCGTCAAAGCAGCCAAGGCCCGCGTTCGGCCCGCCGGTAATCTCGGCGCGGAACGGATAATCGCCGGCCAGGGTCAAGAAGTCGCAGTCGTCGCCGAGCCGGTCGTGCCCGGGAATCAGGGCGATGATCTTGGTTTCCAGGTCAAAGACCAGTTGATCCGCCTCGGTCGACGACAGAGAATCCGCCGCCCGTTTCTCCGTCTCCCACCGCAGCAAGGGTTGGAACCTTCCGGCCGCCAGAGCTACCGCACCGGCAAGGCTCGGGCTGCCAAGGGCCGAGACGACCACGCCCGGGGGCGTCGGTCCCAAATCCTTGGGCGGAACGGCTTCGCCGGAAGGAACGTCCCCTTTGGCGGCCCCTCGCGCCGCCCATGACCGGCCGACCGCCCTGACGGCCGCGTTCCAGAGTTGCTCTTGAGGGACCGCCGGCACTGCTTTTGGGAAGCGGACCACCCGCGCCGGCCTGAAGGCGCGAAGAAACTTCAAACCAAGCTCGGTGTCGTCGATCAAGATCGGGAACCACTGCCCACGGTCCCAGGTGGCGACCACCGCCAGGAAGGTCGGCACGTCGGGAACAAAGCAAACCTGGTCCACCACCTTTCGCGTTGGCCCGGCGCGGTTTTCCCAGGCGACCGAGGCGACCCGTAACTCATTGAGCCTTGAGTCATACAACGAGTCGGGCGCCGCTGCCTTCTGAGCCGCCGACGTCCTCGGCAAAGCCGCCAACACAAGGACGGCGAGCCATGATCCCGGGTGCCTGACCATTTGAAATACGCCTCGCTGTTTCTCGACCAGCCGGAACCTCGCCTGCCGCTGGCTCTCAGCCGCGACGACGAGGGGATGGAGACCGTCGGCGGAGACGAGTATACTGGATCTTTTAGCGGGACGCTTCCGGCCGATGCGCCTCGAATGTTCTTGACTGTGGAAACAGAGAGACGACGCGATGAAAAAAGGTGGCATCCTCAACCCCGCGATTTGCTCGCTCCTGGCCGAGCTGGGACACCAGGACGAGTTGCTCATCGTGGATGCCGGCTTCGCCCTTCCGCCCGACGGCCACGT
This sequence comes from Isosphaeraceae bacterium, assembly GCA_039936275.1. Taxonomy (GTDB): domain Bacteria; phylum Planctomycetota; class Planctomycetia; order Isosphaerales; family Isosphaeraceae; genus JBDTIR01. The sequence goes on from JBDTIR010000772.1 coordinate 1,886, forward strand.
CATTGACCTGACGCTGACCCCCGGCATCCCCCGCTTCCTCGACGTCCTGCGGGCCATCGCCGAAGAACTGGTCATTGAGGGCATCACCGTGGCCCAGGAGATCGAGGAATACAGCCCCAAGATGTACCAGGAGATCAAGCGCATCGTCGGCGAGGACGTCGATCTCGACGAAGTCCCCCATCACGAGTTCAAGGAGCAGTCGCTCGGGGTCAAGGGGATCATCCGCACGGCCGAATTCACCCCCTACGCCAACGTCCGCATCCTCTGCGGTTGCCCCTACTAACGCCTCGCGTCCCTTGGAGATCGATGGAACACCGTTTGATTTCTTGATCCGCCTCGCCGGGTGCCACCCTACGCCGTTAACCATAATCTTTACTTGTTATTGAATATCGAGTTGCGACGATGCGGCAAAACAGTCCGGAATCGTGGGGAAGAATGAATGGCCCGGTCGAGAGACCTGGGCCCCGGTTGTCCTCGGTCGAAAGCGGCGACGTGGGAAATCCCGAGAGTGGGAACCCGGATCGAAGCTGGGACAGGGTGATCTCTTTCGGAGCCTCGGCCACACAATCTCATTCGTGAAAAGGATTTGCGGCTCAATAAGCGACTCATTCCGATTCGAGTAATCGTCATGGTTAACGGCGTAGGGTGCCACTGGCTCTGCCAGTGCTCGAATTTCGTCCGCGCCGAGCGAACCCACCTGCCATTTTGGCAGTCGAACCGATGACGCCGACGGACTTGGTTGCTTCAAGATCTCAGGCGGCCGAGCGTCAAAACGCGGAAACGGTCAAGGGAGGGCGCGGAATCGCTCTTCCCAGACCTTGACGACTCCGGTACACTTGCGGGTTCACACAATCGGGTTCCGAACCAATAAACAGGCGCGGGACCGTTTGAAGATTCGGGCGGTGTGCGTTGCTCCGATTCGGCCGACTTTGAGGGCTGCAATGATCATTGTGTTGAAGCCGAACCCCACTGAAGAACAGATTCGCCACGTCGTCAGCCGAATCGAAGTACTTGGATTGATCCCGCATCTGAGTCGGGGAGTCGCTCGCACGATCATCGGCGTCATCGGCGACGAGGAGAAGCTCCAGGCCGAGCCGCTTCAGGCGATTGACGGGGTCGAGAGCGTCGTGCCGATCCTCAAGCCGTTCAAGCTGGCCAGCCGCGAGTTCCACGGCGAAGCCTCGGTCTTCGACATCAAGGGGATAAAGGTCGGCGGCGGCCACCTGATGATGATCGCCGGGCCTTGCGCCATCGAGAGCGAGGCGATCCTGGTCGAGATCGCCGAGCAGGTCAAGGAGGCCGGGGCCAACGTGCTCCGAGGCGGAGCTTTCAAGCCCAGAACCAGCCCCTACAGCTTCCAGGGGCTCGGCGAAGACGGGCTCAAGATCCTCCAGGCCACCGGCGAACGGTTCGGCATGCCGGTCGTCACCGAAGTCATGGACCCCCGCCAGATCGATCTGGTCGAGCGCTATACCGACGTGTTTCAGATCGGCGCCCGTAACATGCAGAATTTTGACCTCCTGAAAGAAGTCGGCAAGACCAAGACGCCCGTCCTGCTCAAGCGCGGCATGAGCGCAACGGTCAAGGACCTCTTGATGTCGGCCGAATACATCCTGTCGCAAGGCAACCCCCAGGTTATCCTCTGCGAGCGCGGGGTGCGGTCGTTCGAAGACTCGACCCGTAACATGATGGACCTGTCCAGCGTGCCCAACGTCAAGGGGCAAAGCCACTTGCCGATCATCGTCGATCCGAGCCACGCCACCGGCAGACGCGACCTGATTCCAGCCATGGCCCGTGCAGGCGTCGCCGTCGGGGCCGACGGGGTCCATATCGAAGTCCATTCCTGCCCCGAGAAAGCTTTGTCTGACGGACCGCAGTCGCTCTTGCCCACTCAGTACGCCGCCTTGATGGTCGAGCTGCGCAGCCTGGCCGAGTTGTTGGGCGAGCAAATCGACGCCTGCGAAGGGGTGACAGCCTGATGCGAACCCTGTTCATTGCCGGCAACTGGAAGATGAACCCGGCGGATCACGAAGCCGCCCTCGCCCTGGCCGAAGAGGTCAAAATCGGCCTCGGTGCCGACGTCAGCGTCCGGGTGGCGGTTTGCCCCCCCTCGATCTACCTGCACCGGATCGATCAGGCCCTGGCCGGCTCGCCGATCGGCCTGGGCGGTCAGAACATGCACTGGAAGCCCAACGGTGCCTATACCGGCGAACTTTCCGGTGCGATGCTGGTCGACGCCGGCTGCACTCACGTCATCCTCGGTCACAGTGAACGTCGTCACGGCATGGGCGAAACCGACGCCCAAGTCAACCAGAAACTCCTGGCCGCCTTGACCGCTGGTCTTTATCCGATCGTTTGCATCGGCGAAACCCGGGAACAACGCGAAGCCAATCAGACAGAGAGCGTCATCGCTCGTCAGCTTGAAGGCTCGCTCGCCGGACTGTCCTCGGAACAGATGGGCGGCGTGGTCCTGGCCTATGAGCCGGTCTGGGCGATCGGCACCGGTTTGACCGCCACTCCCCAACAAGCCCAGGACGTTCACGCCTTCATCCGGAGCTGCCTGGCCGAACGATTTGACCAGGCGACCGCCGGCCGAGTCATTGTCCAGTACGGGGGAAGCGTCAAGCCGGACAATGCTCAGGACTTGCTCGCCCGCCCAGACATCGACGGCGCCCTGGTCGGCGGGGCCAGCCTCAAGGCGGCCGACTTCCTGGGGATCATCACCGCCGCCAAGGCGGTCGCCGCCTCGGGCAAGGCCAGCGGCTAACAAGGGGCCGATTCCCGATTTCCAAAGATTTCCAGAACCCAGACGCCCAGAAATCAGACGATCCAAAGAGAACCATTGGGACACTGGGGCCTGTTGAAACCAAGGAATGACAAACGTCGTCCCAATCCACCCGATTTCCCAATTGTCGCGAGGTTCCCGGCCGTGGCCTTTTTCATCGGTCTCCTGAATTTCCTGCTTATCCTCAGTTCCGTCTTCCTGATCTGCCTGATCCTGATCCAGCGCGGAAAAGGGGGGGGCCTGGCGGGAGCCTTCGGCGGCATGGGCGGTTCAAGCGCCTTCGGGACCAAGGCCGGCGACGTGTTCACACGCGTGACCATCGGGATCGCCCTGGTCTGGATTATCCTGAACATGCTCTTGGTGGTCCTGCACAACCGCCCGCACTCCTCGGCCTTCCAGGGACTCGAGGCCGGGGCCCCGGCTAATGTTCCTTCGACGGCCACCCCACCCGCGGGCGTCCCCGCGCCGATTCCATCAGGCCCGGGGCCGACCAATCCGCCGCCGACCACGCCCCAGTCTGGTCGTTCTAGTCCGGCGTCCCCCTCGGGTCTCCCTTCGGCCCTGGACGACCTGCCCGCGCCGACGACCCCGCCCGCCAAAACGCCCTGAGCGACACGTTCAAAAAGCGAGTGGGGGGCGTTAGCCCCTTGCTCGTCTCTTTGATTGCTGGAAGCAAAAAAGGGCGTACGCCTGCCGTTCGCTTGAGAGCAGGCCGATTGAGTTCGACTTATCAAAAGGATTTCAAGCGGTCTGGTCGGGGTGTGTGAAACCTACCGGGCTCCTTTTGGATGGAATCGGTCATTATCGAGTTTCACGCCTCTTTACGGAAACTGGCGAGGTTGCCGTGTTGCTGAGCATGACCGGGTTCGGCGAGGCCCACCATCACGATGAACGGTTCGCCGTCGGCGTTGAGATTCGCACGGTCAACAACCGCCATCTGAAGCTGCACGCACGGATCAGCGACCGCTACTCGTCGCTCGAACCGGACCTGGAGCAACTCGTCCGTGAATCGGTCCACAGGGGTACGGTCCAACTCTCCTTGAGGGTTGAACGTCCCCGACGCGCTGAGGATTACAAGCTGAACCTGGTGGCCCTGACCAGCTATCGCGACCAGCTTCGCGAGCTTCAAGACGGCGAGGCCAATCTGGCGGCCCTGCTCTCGCTGCCTGGCGTGGTCGAAGAGCGCAAGACGTCGGCCGACGACCCTCACGAGGACTGGCCCTTGCTGGCTCAGGTCGTCGGCGAGGCCCTGACGCGGCTCCAGGCCGCCCGCGCCGAGGAAGGACGGGCGATGGCCGCCGAACTCCTGGCCCTCGGGCAAGGAATCAGCAACCATCTCGACCGGATCGCCGCCCGAGGGCCCGAGGTGGTCGCCGCTTATGCCGATCGCTTGCTCGAACGGGTCCAAACCCTGGTCCGCGACCAGGGGATCGCCGTCGAGCCCAAGGACCTGATCCGCGAGGTCGCCCTCTACGCCGACCGGGCCGACATCGCCGAAGAGATCGTCCGGCTCCGCGCCCACCTGTCACAATATACCGAGGTCATTCACGAACCCGGCAGTGCCGGGCGAAAGCTCGAATTCGTCGTCCAGGAAATGGGCCGAGAAACCAACACCATCGGCTCGAAAGGCAGCGACATCGAGATCAGTCGCGCAGTGGTCGAGATCAAGGGGTTGCTGGAAAAAGTCCGCGAGTTAATTTTGAACGTGGAATAAGATTCCGGTTCTCAGGGTGTTCCTCGCAAAGATCGCTAACCAGGAATTCCGCGATCGGGTGCGTTTCCTTCCATTCCACTGGTTCCTATTGAGGATGTTGATGGAAGACTGGGGCAACCTTCCTGGCAAACTGTTCGTGGTCTCGGGACCGTCAGGCGCGGGTAAAAGCACCTTGACTCGCCGCCTGGTGCAGTTTCCGGGCATCCGCGCCCGCCTGTCGGTCTCGGCGACCACGCGCGCTCCTCGCCCCGGTGAACAACACGGAGTCGATTACTTCTTCGTGACCCTTGAGGAATTCGAGGCGATCCGCGCCCGTGATGAGTTGCTCGAGTGGGCTGAAGTCCACGGGCACTATTACGGCACGCCGATCGAACCCGTCCGCGCCTTACTGGCGCAAAGCATCTGCGCCTTGCTCGTGATCGACGTCCAAGGAGGGCTCCAGGTTCGCCAGCGCGTGCCGAGCGCCGAACTCGTCTTTATCCACGCCCCGTCGATGGACGTCCTGGAGGCCCGTCTGCGCACCAGAGGCACCGACGACGAGGCGACCATCCAGCGCCGTCTGGCCAACGCCCGCCGAGAAATTGACCTGGCCGAGACCCACTACTCCCACGAAGTCATCAACCAGGACCTCGACGAGGCCGTGGCGGCGCTCGTCCAGGTCCTGATGCAGCACGGCTGCGGAGGCGGATCGTCCCATGCTTGAAGAACTGAAGGAAGAAGAGATCGTCAACAAGATCGGTGGCCGGTTCAAACTGTCCACCCTGATCCAGAAACGCATGATCGCCCTGAACCAGGGGGCTCGCCCACTAGTGGACATGCGTTCCAATGATAAAATGGCGATCGTGATCCAGGAAATCGTCCAGAACAAGATCTACCTGGACTTCTCGGGCAACGCCCAGGCCCATGAGGCGACCGAGGAACTTGAAGAGGGCGGGACGGTCGATCTTACCCAGCCCACAGGGTAAGACCACGCTCCCAATCCTCTCGATGGGTTGGCGAAAGCCGCCAAGGTCCCTCGGCCGATCCTTGATACTCGACGCACTCCCGATCGCGAGCGTCCTTTGACTCCGTCCTTCCTGTTGCTTTGTCTGTCGACCGGACAGGGAACAAGACCGGAGCCCGGGGACGCTTCGCCAAAGATCGGGAGGCAGCGAGTACCCAAAAGGGATCGCCTGCCGTGCGCGTCGTCCAATAAAGAGCAGCGCACCGCTCAAGACCGGCGGCAGCGGATTTAAAGGACTCAAAGGGATGAACCCATCCAGGCATATCCCTGTCCGTCCGCCGTGCGTCGAGGGGGTTTGATGATCGACCGACAGCGCCTCAAGCAACATAGCCGGGGAACGGCCTTGCTGTTCGCCTGCGCCTTCCTGGCGTTGAGCCTGGTTGGTTACGACCCCGCCGACTCACCAGGCTCGGCCGTCTTACCGACCAACGACCCGGTACGCAACCCCTGCGGGCCGGTCGGGGCGACCCTGGCGCACCTTGCTTTCCAGTCCGTCGGCTGGTCGGCCTACTTGATCTTGCTGGGCATGCTAGTGCTTGATCTGCTCCTGTTTCGTCGCCGGGCCGTCCCCGAGAAAGCGGGCACAGCCCTGGGGTTCGCCCTGATCGTGGTCGCGGCCTCGGCAATCCTGGGCGCGGTGGACGCAGGCCGAGGCGCCTTGGTCTTTGACCGCAGTCCACCGGTCGGCAGCGGCGGCTACCTGGGGGCCCTGGCCTCGACTTTTCTGGGCGGACAGCTTGGCATGGCCGGGTTCGCCCTGGTCTTGCTGGCCACTGCCTTGGTTGGTCTGGCCCTCTGCCGAGACGTCGTGCTGATCTGGCCCGCACGCGAGCTGGCCCGCATTTTCCGGAGGCAAGGAACGCCTCGCCCGACGGTCGCCGACCTGCCCGCCCTGGCTCCAGGGCCCCGATCGTTGGGACCGAACCCGTATCCTGCCCAAGGCGGCGACGATTCTCGATCAGCCCCCCTCGTCTCGCGCCCCGGTCTGGGCCGACCACCCGAGACGATGCCCGCGCCGGTCAACCCCCGAACCGCCCCTCGGCCCGCGCCGCCGGCTGTCCCCCGCAACAACGGGGCCTTCTCGCTGCCGCCGCTCGACTTGCTAGAGCGTCCGGCCCCGTACCCGATCCAGGAGCACGCGGCGAAGCTTCAAGAACGAGCCATGCTCCTGGAAAAGACCTTGCGCGAACACGGCTGCATCATCAGGGTGGTTCAGATTGACACCGGGCCGGTCATCACCCAGTTCGAGATCGAACTCGAGGCCGGCTTGCGGGTCTCGCGGATCATCGGCCTGGCAAATGACCTGGCCATCGCCTTGGCCGTGCCCAGCGTGCGGATCGTCTCGCCGATCCCTGGCAAGACGACCGTGGGGATCGAAGTCCCCAATGAGCGCCGGGGGGTGGTCAAGCTCGGCGAGGTCGTCGCGGGGGTTGGCGACCACCTGAGCGGCCTGCGAATCCCTTTGTTTCTGGGCAAGGACGTCAAGGGGCAGGCCCTCGCCTTTGACCTGGCCGACATGCCGCACCTCTTGATCGCCGGCCGCACCGGCACCGGCAAGTCGGTTTGTCTGAATGCCATGATTCTGTCGATCTTGATGACGCGAACACCTGACGAGGTCAAGCTGCTCTTGATCGACCCGAAGATGGTCGAGCTCTCGCAGTTCAAGCGCATTCCCCATCTGATGCACCCGGTCGTCACCGACATGAAGAAGGCCGAGTCGCTCCTGTCCTGGGCCTGCGACAAGATGGACGAGCGCTATACGTTCCTGGCCCGCGCCCAGGTGCGCAACATCCAGTCGTACAATGCTTTGGGTGCAGATGAGATCCTGTCCAGGCTCCAGCCCGAAAGCGACGAGGAGCGCGACCGGATTCCTCTCTATATGCCCTACATCGTCATCATCGCTGATGAGATGGCCGACCTGATGATGACTGCGGCCAAGGAGGTCGAAAACCATATCGTCCGCCTGGCCCAGAAGGCCAGGGCCGTGGGAATGCACCTGATCGTCGCCACCCAGAAGCCGACGGTGGACGTCATCACCGGCCTGATCAAAGGCAACCTACCGGCCCGGATCGCCTTCCAGGTCGCCAGCCGAGGCGACTCTCGGGTCGTGCTCGACGAGATGGGGGCCGACAAGCTCTTGGGCAACGGCGACATGCTCTTCCTGGTTCCCGGCACCTCGCACATCGTCCGGGCGCAAGGGACGTATGTTTCTGATGCCGAGGTCAACAACGTCTGCGGCTTCCTGGAGCAAGACCCGGTCGAGTTCAACAAGGAGCTGGTCGGCCTGCCGATGGGAGGCGCTGGCAAGGACCGCGCCGCCGGCTTGAAGGAGCGCGACGAGCTGTACGAGGCCGCGATCGAGGTCATCGTCCAGGCCGGTCGCGGCTCGACCTCGCTCTTGCAGCGCGCCCTTGGGATCGGCTACGGCCGCGCCGCCCGTCTGATCGACTACATGGCCGAAGACGGCATTGTCGGCGAGTTCAAGAGCGGCTCCGCCCGCGAGGTCCTCTACTCCTGGGACGAGTGGCAGGCCCTCAAGGACGGCGGCCCCTCCGAGGACGTCTCGGCCGCCTGAGCGCCCGAGGCCGGCCCTTCCGCCTTCACCGTTGGCCGCCCGGCCCGCACTCCTTCAAAGACCTGGATGTATCGCGGTTCCAACACCTCCGGCCGCCAGCGTTCGGCTTCTGCCAGGGCGAGCCGACGCTGCTCGGCGTAGGCGTCCCGATCATCCCAGAGGCGGAGGATCGTGCTGACCCAGGGTTCGACCTCTGCGGCCTCGGGCAAGGTCCGGGTCGTGGGAGTGAGCCGATCGGGCAAGGGGAGCGCCATGCCGGCCGCGCCCAGGGTCTCGGGAATGCCGCCTCGATCCGAACCGATCACCGGAACGCCGTTGACCATCGCCTCGATCGCCACCAGGGGTTGATTCTCCCGCCAGAGCGACGGCATCAAGCAAAGCCGGCTGACCCGCCAGAACTTACGAGGGTCAGGGGTGTGGGCCATCAAGAAGACGTTGCCGTGCGTCCGCAGGTCGAGCCCGCACGAGGCGAGCGTGGCCTCGGTCCCCCGCCCTTCGACAACCAGGAGCGGAATCTCCGGCCGTCGTCGGCCCAGTTCATCGGCGATCCTGGCGAACGGGAACACGCCCTTCTCGGCCGAAGGGGTCACGAAGGTGACGTACTTCGGCTCGTGCCGCTCGGCGCGGGCGCGTTCGAAATCCACGAGGTTGGGCAGGGCCGTGCATGCAAGCCCGAGGGTCCGCCGATAATGCTCGGCGGCGAACCGGGAGGGAACGAGCACCTCGTCCACGTCAGTGAACGCATCCAGATGCGTGTAAGCGAAGTTGTGCAAGGTGAAGACCGTACACATTCCTCGACCGCGCGCCCTGGCGAAGACCCCGCGAGCGATCCGGGAGCCGCCGTAGCCGATCACCACGTCAGGCCGGAACCGCTCGGCGACGGTCTCGAACAGGCGAAGGAACTCGTTGGTCTCACGCTCATCAGGCGGGTGCATCCTGGTGGTGGGACTTCGGTGCAGGGTGATCGGCACCCCTCGATCCACCAGCTTGATTTGCGGCGGAACGCCGGCCCTGACCCCCGCCATGCCGACGTCCCAGACGTTGCCTTCGGTCGTTTCGAAGGCGAGTTGCTTCGTGACGAGCCACGCCTCCAGATCGATCTCGTCACGGAGGTTGAGCACCGTTCCGC
>JBDTIR010000773.1:0-7199 GCA_039936275.1 Isosphaeraceae bacterium
GGCAAGGGGTTGTTCCTGGACAACGCTGCCGCTCGACAGCCCAATCATCACTTCGTCGGCGTCGAGGTGGCCCGCAAGTTCGCCCACCTGGCCGCCGAACGGGTCGCCAAGAAGGGCCTGACCAACGTCCGCGTCGTCGCGGGCGACGGCCGCCGCTTCCTCGCCCAGTTTGTGCCTGAGGCCAGCCTGCACACCGTCCATATTTACTTTCCAGACCCCTGGTGGAAGAAGCGGCACAAGAAACGCAGGGTCTTCTGTGAGTCGTTCGTCCAGGACGTGGCGCGGACCTTGCGCCCCGGCGGTGATTTTCGGATCGCCACCGACGTCGAGGAATATTTTGGAGTCATGCAAACCTTGATGGCCAGCCACCCCGAGTTTCTTCCTCAGCCACCGCCTGAGCCCAATACGCCCGAGCACGATCTGGACTACCTGACCAACTTCGAACGTAAATACCGCATCCAGGGGCGGCCGATCTACCGTGCCCACTATCGCTTTCGATGATCTTGACCGTCCGGCGATCGAGGCGGCCCACGGCCCGGCGTCGGCCTTCTTGATCCGCCTCGGCGCGGACCGCCTGGTCTTCTACACCGAGGACCATATTGAGCCCCTGGCTTCGAGCCAACAACGGCCCGCCCGAGGTTGGTTCCGAAGGAACGCTCGTGTTCTGGCGGCCGGTTTCTGGCGACTGGGTCGAACCATCGGCCTACCCATCATGAAGTTGCGGGCCTTGCTGCGCTGGGGTCCAGACCCCGAGGAATCGTTGCTTCGCAGGCTCCGCCATGCCGACGCGATCCGGGTCCACCATCCAGCCTCGATTTCCGATGGATCGGCCCGCGAAGCCTGGCTCGCCTTTCTGGCCAAGCGGCGGACTCGCCACCTGATCGGTCTCTTGGTGAACGCGATGATTGCTCCATTCACCTTGCTCTTGATCCCCTTGCCCGGCCCGAACATCATCGGCTTCTGGTTCGTATATCGAGTCCTGGCACACTTTTGGGCGCTGCTTGGCCTGCGGAGGGCCCGTGCTTTGCACGCGACGATCGAATTCCTTCCCACCGCCGTGCTCGATACGCCGATTACCAGTGTGGAAGATCAACATATTCCAGAAATCGAACAACAGTGCGGCCTGCGGCACCTCCGCGCGTACCTCAAACGCCGAGGCACGCTTCGAGGAATTCATTCCACGGGGATGAACCGCCCATGCGGCTCTTGACGTACAACATCCATAAAGGGATCGGCGGGCGCGACCGTCGCTATAATCTTGACCGGGTCATCGCCGTGATCGAGCACGAGAAACCCGACCTGATCTGCCTTCAGGAAGTCGACCGCAACGTCCGGCGCTCTGGCTACCATGACCAGCCGACTCGCCTGGCCGACGCCTTTCACGCTGACGGCCGGCTTTATCAGTTCAACGTCCACGTCCGTCGAGGCGGCTACGGCAACTTGCTGCTCACCCGCTGGCCCGTCCGATCCCATCACCATGTCTCACTCCGGCAACGCCAGCGCAAACCTCGCGGAGCGCAACTGGCGGTCGTCGAGACCCCCGAAGGACCATTGCATCTGGTCAACTGGCACCTCGGACTCGCCGAGCGCGAGCGGCGCTGGCAGGTCGAGCACCTGCTCAAACACCCCTTATTCCGCGAAGCGGCCGACCTACCGACCTTGATCGTTGGCGACACCAACGACTGGCGCGAGACCCTCGCCCTTGGCCCGTTCGCCGAGCATGGTTTCCAACAGGCGACCGTCCCACGCTCGCGCTTCCGTTCCTTCCCCGCCTATCTAGCAATGAGCTCGCTTGATAAAGTGTTCACTCGCGGCGACGTCCTGGTCCACCATGCCCAGGTCGTCCGTACCCGCGCCGCCAAGGCCGCGTCAGACCACTTGCCGGTGGTCGTAGACTTCCACCTGCCCGCTCGACCCGACTCGATCGAACCTTGATTGATCTCTTTTTGTCGGCCAAGGTTCTCGGTTAGGAACTACGAAATAATAAATTGAGCAAATCGCTGAATGCTTATTTTTGAATGTGGAGTAGCCGCCCTCGGCTGTTTCAAACCAGGACGGCCGGGAGTGGCCGTCCTGGTTTGAGAATCATTACTCAACTTATTTTTTCGCGGTTCCTTAGCCTACCAGGCTATCCGCCTTCCGGCTCGGGAGCAGGACGATAGACCGTTTTGAGTTGCGCCCGCTGTCTACGATCCAGGGAACCGAGCAGGCCGCACCATCTCCTGGTTGCCGCGAAGACGACCGCGCCGGTCAGGTCGGCTCCAGTGAAATCACACCCTTTGAAGCCCGAACAGCGAAGGTCCGCGCCCCGGAGCTTGGCCCCTGTAAATCGGCACGAGGTGAAGATGGATGCTCGCAGATCGCATGCCGACAGGTCCGCGCCGGTGAAGTCACATTCCGAGAAACCATTCCAGCAGAGGCGGGATTCAGAGAGGTCCGTATCCCGAAACGAACTGTTCACGATCACCGAGCGGCCAAAGAAAGTGCGAGGCAGCGACAGGTGATCCAACTCGACATCGACCACCCGTGTTCTGAAGAACGTCAACCCGAGGGGGCCCGGATCGGAGATGCTCGGCATCCGGCTGGGAAGAGGTGGAATTTCACCCGGATCCAAAAAGCCGAGTTGCTGGAGCCGTTGACAACTGGGGTGATAAGCTTGCCGGCCATTCATCGAAAACTCTCGCGCTTCGAGGTTCCCAACTTGTCTTCGACTCGCATGGGCTGGCCGACATGGGGCGAAACCCCAGATCAGCAACCGAATCTCAGGAACCCGTCGTCCGACACACTAGAGTGACGAACCATCCGATGATGTCGCCAGGGATCGCTGCGCTGAGACTGAGGAGCAGAGAGCCAAGCATCAGACGACCAGATGCCTGATTCAATGGAAACTTGAGGTTTGATGACGTGAGCCGCCAACCGAGATCGGTCCTGATCGCGAACCCGATGAGTGCGCAATCCTGCGGCCAAGGACCAATGACGATCCGGTGGATGGCGTCCTCCTATCGTCATTGGATGAGTTTCCTATCGTTCATACGTCCGCAACCCGCCGCTGCCGTTGGCGTTAGCGTTGGCGTGGCAGGTGGGTTCCACGGCGTCGATCTCGTAGAGTTCCTGTCCGGTCGGCGTGGGGTAATGGCCGGTGACGCAGGCGCGGCAGAGCCGGTCAGGGGCCAGGCCGACCGAGCGGGCCAATGACTCGATCGGCAAATAGCGCAGGCTGTCGGCGCCCAAGGCAGCGGCGAGTTTGGCCTGAGCGGCTTCGGAGAGCTGGCCGTCGTCCTGGTCGGCGAACTGGGGGGCGATCAGCTCGTCACGAGTGGACATGTCGATCCCGTAGAAACACGGGGCGATGATCGGCGGACAGGCCACGCGCAGGTGGATTTCCCTCGCCCCGCCGCGTTCGCGGATCTCACTGACCAACGCGCGCATCGTGGTGGAACGAACGATACTGTCTTCGACCAAAAGCACGCGCTTGCCCGCGAGAACTTCGGGCAAGGGGGTGTATTTCACCCGGACCTTGGCCGCGCGGTCGGCGGTTCCTTCGATGAACGTGCGGCCGACGTAGCGGTTGCGCATCAGGCCTTCGACCGATGGCAAACCGAGAGCGTAGGCCATCGAGTCAGCGGCGGCCTTGGCCGTGTCGGGCACCGGTACGACGATTGTGTCTGGATCGAGCGGTACGTCTTCCAGCCTGGCCAGTTCTCGTCCCAGGGCGGCCCGGCTGAGGTAGACCGAGCGATCGTCGAGCGTGCTGGCGACGTTAGCGAAGTAGATCCACTCAAAGAAGCAGTGGGCCGGCTTCCGCGCCGAGGCAAACCGCTCGGTGCGCACACCGTCCTGGTTCACCACGACCAAGGTCCCCGGCTCCAGAGACTCGATTCCGGTGAATCCCAGATTGGCCAGGGGGACGCTTTCGCTGGCCGCCGCGAACAAGGGGCCGTTGTGGGCGATGCACAGGGGACGGAACCCCAAGGGGTCGCGCGCCACGACCATCTCGCCGGTCGCCGTCAAAAGCACGATGTTGTAGGCGCCGTCGAACCGGCTGGCCAGGTTGCCGAAGACTTCCACCCAGTCGGTCTCTGGGCCGTGATTCGCCAGCTCGTAGCTGATCGAGTGCATGATGATTTCGGTGTCGGTGTCGCGCTTCAGGTGATAGTCCCCTTTGTCCAGCAGTTCGCGACGAAGTTGCTGGTAGTTGGCGAGCTGGCCGTTGAAGGCGAACGCGAACCATTTGCTTTTGCGACCGTGGGCGCGTTCAAACGGCTGAGCGTAGCTCTTGTCGTTGGCTCCGCAGGTGGCGTAGCGCACATGGCCGATGGCCGCCTGGCCGTCGTTGCGCTTCATGATCGCTTCAAACTTGGCGCGGTGGTTGAGGCGGAACGCCTCGGCCACGGTGCCAAGTTGCTTGTAGGTTTCCAGCACGGCCCCGCGATTGGTGTTGTAGCTGCTCATTCCGGCGGCGAGTTGCCCCCGGTTCTGGATGTCGAGCAGCATCCTGGGGATCAGGCGGGCCACGCTGTTGATGTCGTTACGGTTAGGAGCGAGCGGGGAAATCGGCCCGCCGACCGCGTGGTAGACAGCCGCCACGCCGCATTCGTGGAACAATTCGCCCATGAAATCTGGTGCCTCAATGGACCGGCCCCGGTGATCTGGTTCCAGGGTTGCGGGAGAGGAGACGCCTGTCGGCCAGGCGCAAGTTCGACTAGGCCGCGTCGCGGCTTCCATTATAATGTCGGCTGTTCCCATCCACAACACTTGCGTGACCTTTGGCCCCCGGCCCTTGGGCGTTTGGTCCTGAACCATCCAACCTCTCCGGTTCGCCTCACCCTCCTGACCGGGCCTTTTGACGTCCGGCGCGCTCTTGGCGTGATTCACAACGCCCGGCTCGGAATTTTGGAATCTCCGAATCATGTCTCGTGATCTGGTCCGTGACGACGTCGTGTTCTCGGCTCATACCTGGGTTGTCAAGGTCGGCACGGGCGTGCTCACCCACGACAACGGGACGCTGGACCTCGACCGTGTGGGCCACCTGGCCGAACAGGTGAGCGCCGTGGCCTCGACCGGCAGACGGGTGGCCCTGGTCAGTTCCGGGGCCGTCGGCGCGGGCCTGGGACGGCTTGGCCTGCCCGGGAGGCCCGAGAGTTTGCCCCAGCTTCAGGCCGCCGCCGCCATCGGCCAGTCGTACTTGATTCGCGCCTATGACGAAGGCTTCCGCCGCCACGGCCGCCATGCCGCCCAGCTTTTGTTGACCCACGAAGACTTTGACAGCCGCCCCCGCTACCTTAACATGCGCAACACCCTCTCGGCCCTGTTTAACTGGGACGCCGTGCCGGTCATCAACGAGAACGACACGATCAGCGTCGATGAAATCAAGTTCGGCGACAACGACCGCCTCGCCGCGATGGTCACGAATCTGCTTCAAGCCCCCTTGCTGGTCGTGCTCAGCGTGGTTGACGGCCTCTATCGGTCTGATCCAGGCACAGGCGCGGTGGACCTCAGCGGCGAACCGATTGACCTGGTGCCCGAGCTTGACGACCAGACGCTCGCCCTGGCCGGAGCGAGCACCAGCACCTTAGGCACCGGCGGCATGCGTTCAAAGCTCCATGCCGCGCGTCTGGTGACGCAGGCCGGCGGCTCGGTCGTGATCGCCTCGGGCAGGAAGGACGCCCCCTTGACCCGCATCCTGGCTGGCGATCCGGTCGGCACCCTCTTCTTGGCCCGAGGCGGCCGAACCAAGCGCGCCCGCCCTCGCTGGATCGGCCTCACCGCCCGTCCCAAAGGTCACTACGTGGTCGATCTCGGTGCCCGCCGTGCTCTTGAATCGGGCAACAAGAGCCTCCTGCCGATCGGCATTCTTGACGTCGCCGGCTCATTCCGCAAAGGCGACGTCGTCGGCATTCGCGACCCGGACGGCGTCGAGTTCGCCCGCGGCCTGACCAATTACGCCACCGCCGACGTCCGCCAGATCCTTGGCCTCCGCACCGATCAAATCCGCCAGGTCCTCGGCTCCGCCCTCTGCGACGAGGTCGTCCACCGCGATCATCTCGTCCTGACCCTCTAACTTCTCGGAGTCGCTCGACCATTCTCGCCGTTTTCCACCCGTCTCGGCGATCGAGGAGATTGACAACGCCCCGCGAAGTCATTATTCTTAATCACCTGGGACCAAAGGGCAGATAGCTCAGCTGGTAGAGCACAGGACTGAAAATCCTGGTGTCGGCGGTTCGATCCCGCCTCTGCCCACTAAAAAAACCCTTGAAATATAAAGGGTTTGCGCCAAGAGACCGACGGGCAACTCGTGGCAAGGAATGACAGGGAAATGCAAGCTCGGCAGGGAATATCCTGACAATTCCTGGCGTGTGCCGGACCCCGCCAGAGATTCGCCCGCTCAATTTATGTTAGGCGGCGGGAGACGTCCCTCGTGGAGATTCGACCGGACCTAGCCGGCTCCGATCGGCTCTTCGTCAAGGCTGCCGAATTCGATGCCTCCTTCGAGGTGTACGGTGTCGCTCCGGTTCAAGCCTTTGGCACCGTCCTGGACCGCGAGTTGTACTTCCGGGCCCGGCACGACGGCTGGAGCTTCGACGTTGCCGACCGTACCTGCCACCTGCCGTCTGATGGTTATCGGGACTCGGACGGGTTCTATCGCGAGGGCAACTATCCGAACGCGAGCTATATGCCGCTCCCCGAGGCGGTTGAAATCATCCGGCGTTGCCTGCGAGAGTACACGGGCGTGTCCGTCTAACCAAGAAGGTTTGGAGTCCGCGAAGCCGGACCCCCAATCCTTCTTGGTTACAGTGGACCACGGCCACGCGGGGAGTTCTGGGCGCCGGACACGGGTACAATGTGGCCGGGGCCGTTGAACCTGATCGTCAAGTGCGCGGCAGTATGCGTCCGGAATTGAGTTGAACGCGATGGCAATCGAGTGTCCGACCACGATCGCCGAGTATATTCATGCTGCCCCACGCGAGGGCCAGCCCCATTTGCGCCGGCTGTACGCGATCCTCAAGAGCGTCGCGCCGGAGGCCGAGGAGATGATCAAGTGGGGAACCCCGTTCTTCGTGGAGCCCCGATTCCTGTTCGCGTTCTCCGCGCACAAAGCACACCTCGGCTTCACGCCATCACAGGCGGGGTTGGAGCCATTTCGCAAAGAGCTGGAAACGCACAAGACCACCAAGGGCATCCTTAAGATTCCCTACAAC
>JBDTIR010000774.1:0-1669 GCA_039936275.1 Isosphaeraceae bacterium
TCCGGTCGTCGCGTTCGGCTCGCTCCAGACGCAAACCAGGGTCGGTCTGGCTCTGGTCGTCGGCCGGGTCAAGCGGTTCGCCGCCAGCGCCCTGGCTCAGCGGCAGGGTATTCCGCCGGCCCCGCCGGTTGCTGAGGGCGAGATTGACCGCGATTCGATAGATCCAGGTATAAAAGGAGCTGTCTCCATGGAACCGATTCAATTTTGCGAAGGCCCGCAAGAAGGTTTCCTGCAAGAGGTCTTCGGCATCCTCGGCGCGGCCGGTCAGACGGAGGAGCGTCGGGTGCAGCCGGTCCTGATAGCGCCGGACCAAGACTCCGAACGCTTCGGACTGCCCCGCCCGGCACGCCTCAATGAGGTATTGATCGTCGTCACGCCCAGTCATCACTCTTTGACGCTCAAGGGTCTCGGCGCGTTCCCCGAAGGTTTTTCCATGATTGGTTTCTTTCACCCGATCGTTCGCGCCGGTTCGGTTCCCTCATCGTTGATCGTACTCGAAATCCCACAAGGACGCTTCGTCCAGGTTTCCTTGGCCGGCGAACGGTGACCTTTGGGAAGTCCACCCCTCCGGCCCATTTCGTTAGCGGACGGGCGCGGCGGCCCGGATCGAGGTTCCCGAGGCTCCTGGAACGAACGGAGTGGGCGGGCCGAGCATCAGGTGGGAGAGCCAACTGGAAGGCAGGTCGGGTCGGATCAGGTGTTCGGGGCAGCCAAGATCGCGCAAGATCCCTTCCGCGGCAAGATAACCGGCGCGGACGGCCCCTTCCATCGTTGCCGGCCAGCCCGTGGCGGTCCAGTCGCCCGCGAGAAAGAGACCGTCGATCGGCGTCCGCTGGGCAAGGCGGTGCGCATCGACCCCGGGACGGACGGCGAACGTCGCCCCGTGCTCGGTCACGACCCACGAGCGCACCAAGGTTGCCGACCGGACTTCGGGCCAGAGCGCGGCGAGGTCCGCGAGCACGGCGTCAAGGATCTCCTGCTTGCTCTTCGAGACCAGATCGTACGAGGCGCTGATCACGATTTGAAGATACTCGCCGCCGCCTTCGGGGGCCTGGCGACCTTGCAACGCCGAATGGTTGAAGACCCACTGGACCAGGCGACCGACAACCGCGGCGTGCTCCAGGGGGCAGACCGGACGGTCAAACCAGAGATGGACTCCGGTGATCGGCGACGATTCCAGGGCGTTGATCCTCGACAGGGTCGGCATTCGGTCGTGAACCGACGGGGGCAAGAGCCCTTGAACGCGGTCGAACGGCACCGTCAAGACGACGAAATCCGCGGGGACGCGCTCTCCAGAACGCAAGGTCAGGCCGGTCACGCCCCCTTCATCGTCAACCTCAACGGCGCGGACGCCGGTCGAGAGGCGGACCTCAACCCCTTTGGTCGCGAGCCAGGCTTCCAGGCGGGTGCCGTAGATCTCGCCCAAGGGGGCGAGCGGGACCTCCATGACGTACCCTTGCCGATTGCGCAAAAAGCCGTCAAGAAAGACCTTGCGGGCGTGGCCGACGTCCATCTGGTCGAGCCGTTCATTCAAGGCCGAGACCAGAACGGTGCCCCAGTATCGCTCGATCGTCCGCGCGGTCTGACCGTGGCGGCGGAGCCAATCGGCGAAGGGCTCAGCTGTGGGTGCCAGATCGGCGAACCGCAAGCAGGCCAGGCCGTAGGCGAC
>JBDTIR010000775.1:0-7540 GCA_039936275.1 Isosphaeraceae bacterium
GGCCAAGTTCGGCTCGATGCCGCTCAGTCAGATTTTAGCCTCGGCGATCGCTTACGCGGAAGACGGGTTCCCCGTGAGTGAGGTCATCGCCCAGTCCTGGCGAAGTTCGACCTCCAACCTTGCCGCCGTACCGAGTTCCGCCGCCTGCTTCCTGCCTGAAGGCAAGTCGCCAAAGGCCGGCGCCGTCTTCAAGAACCCCGACCTTGCCCGGACCCTTCGCGCCATTGCCCAAGGCGGTCGTGATGCCTACTACAAGGGACCGATCGCCGACGCCATCGTCTCCTATTCCCGGCAAGTTGGCGGCCTCCTCGCCCGCAAGGACTTTGAAGACCACTCCAGCACCTGGGTCGAGCCCGTCTCCACCAACTACCGTGGGTTTGACGTCTGGGAACTTCCTCCCAACGGCCAGGGGATCGCCGTCCTTCAGATGCTTAACTTGCTCGAACCGTATGACCTCAAAGGCATGGGAGCCAACTCGGCGCAGGCGCTCCACCTGATGATCGAGGCCAAGAAACTGACCTTCGAAGACCGCGCCAAATATTACGCCGATCCCGAGTTCGCCAAGGTTCCCGTCCAGGAACTCATCTCCAAAAGCTATGCCAACGACCGCCGACGCTTGATCGACCCCGACCGTGCCAGTACGCATCCCGGGGCCGGCGTTCCCGAGCAGGCTGATACCGTGTACCTGACCGTGGTTGATAAAGACCTCAACTGCGTCAGCTTGATCCAGAGCAATTTCCATGCGTTCGGCTCGCAACACGTCCCGACCGGCCTTGGGTTCCCGCTCCAGAACCGCGGCTGCCTCTTCGCTCTCGACCCGAACCATGCCAATCGCCTGGAACCGCATAAACGCCCGTTTCAGACGATCATCCCCGGCTTCGTCACCAAGGACGGCGCCCCCTGGCTCAGCTTCGGCGTGATGGGTGGAGACATGCAGCCGCAAGGTCATGTTCAAGTTCTTTGCAACATGATCGACTTCGGCATGGACGTCCAGCAAGCTGGCGAAGCCCCCCGCTGGCGGCACCTCGGTTCCTCCGAGCCCACCGGCGAGCCCGCCGAGCCCGGCGGCGGCACCTTGGCGTTGGAATCAGGCTTCGCTCCCGAAGTGCTCCACGCCCTTCAGGCCAAGGGGCACCGCCTGGCGAACTTGAAGGGATATTTTGGCTTCGGAGGCTATCAAGCGATCCGTATCGACGTCAAAGACCACGTCCTTCAAGGCGGCTCCGATCCTCGCAAGGACGGCGCGGCAATCGGCTATTAAACACGGTTGTTGGACTCGTAAAGCGTGTTTAACTTTCGATCGTTTCAGCCTGACCCGGGTCGCTGGCCGTTTGGCAATGAGGGACGACCAGGACCCTGGTGATCCGGACGTTGTTCATCTGGATGACGCGAAGCTCGCACTCGGGGACCTCGACCAGATCACCGACGGTCGCGACACGGCCCAGGCGGTTCATGACGAACCCGGCGATCGTGTCGATCGAATCATCGCGCACGTTCCATCCAAAATAGTCATTCAGCTCATCGAGCCGGACGTCGCCACGCAGCAAAGCTTGCCCGTTTTCGGCGGCTTCGATCGGCGGGTCGCCGGCCTCAAGCGTGTCCTGGACCTCGCCGGTCACTTCCTCAATGATGTCCTCAAAGGTAATCAGGCCCGACGTGGAGCCGTATTCGTTGACGACGACCGCGAGCTGTGTGCGGCGTTGCCGGAACAGGTCGAGCAAGACGTCAATATGGACCCCTTCAGGTACCAGAAGAGCGGGGCGGCAGAGGTCGCGCAGATGGGTAAGTCCTTGCTTCTGCTGTAATGCTCTGAAGAGGTCGAGCACGTAAATGATGCCGACGATGTTGTCGAGCCCCCCTTCAAAGGCAGGAAGCCTGCTGTGATTGGACTCGGCCGCGTCGGCAAGGAGGGTCTCGACGGGCTGCGAGAGGTCCAGGGCCTTGATGTCGGACCTGGGGACCATCACCTGAGAGACGGTGCGCTCGCTGAACCGGAAGGTGTGCTGCAAGATTTGCCGCTCCAGGTCGTCGAGCACGCCGGCCTTGTGGCTCTGGCGGACCAGGATCTCGAGCTCATCGACCGAATGCACGCCATGATACTCGCCCGCCGGTTGCATCCCGATCGCCCTGAGCAGCAGGTTGCCAATCCCGTTCAAGCTCCAGATCAAGGGTTGCAAGAAAACGACGATGAGCCACATCGGCCGCCCGACCACCAGGCAGACGCGCTCGGGCATTTGAAGAGCGAGCGACTTCGGCACCAGTTCGCCAAGCACCACATGAAGGATTGTGATGAACACAAACGCAATGGGGATCGCGATGCCGTGAATCAATGATTGTGACGCACCGGCGTGGACCCATAAGACGATCGGCTCAATAAAATGCGCGATCGCCGGCTCGCCGATCCAGCCGAGAGCGAGACTTGCCAGGGTAATGCCAACCTGGGTGCCCGCGATGTAGCGGTCCAACTGATGGATGGCCCTCTGGACGGCGGTCGCTCCGCTAACCCCCTTGGCGACAAGCTCATCGATCCGGGTCCGACGCACGCTGACCAGCGCGAACTCGGTCGCTACGAAGAATCCGTTGCAAAAGACCAGCAGCGCGACCGCACCAAGGCTCCAGAACTCGTCCGGTAGTCCGGGCATCAAATTCCCTCGAAGAATGAATTGGCAAAGGTTCCAGGGGCAGCGTGCTCAGGAGGGACATCGCATAAAAAGCTCAGCCGCCTTGTCGAGGGAGAAACTTCGCAACCGCCAATTCTACTCGTGCTTGGACCAAAAGAGCAAAATCGATTTGCTAAAATGAAAAACCGTATTTTAAATACATTTTTATGTTATGAAACATCCAGGTCATATTCGCGGATCTTATCAAAGAGCTGACGACGGCTGATGCCGAGGCGTTCGGCGGTCCGGGTGCGGTTCCCCTGGCAGGCGAGCAAGGCGCGGCGGATGGTCCGGCGTTCGACTTCGGCCAGGAGGGCACGGAGCGGCAAGGGATCGTCGATCGTTGAGACGACTGGCGAAGGGGGTTCGGCGTCGTCGCCGGTGTCGAGGTGTTCGGGCAAGATCGGCCGTCCCCGAGCGGCGATTGCGGCGCGGGCCAGGGCGTTTTCCAACTGGCGGACGTTGCCCGGCCAGTCACGTTCCTGGATCACCGCCAGGGCCAGGGGCGCCAGGGACAGACCTGGCCAGCCGTAGCGTTGCTCCAGGCGTCTGAGGATGAACTCGGTCAAGGGGAGGATGTCTTCGGGACGCTCGCGTAAGGGGGGGATGCTGATTCGCACGACGTTGAGCCGGTAGTAGAGGTCTTCGCGGAACCGACCCGCCGTCACCTCTTTGAGCAAGTCGCGGTGCGTGGCCGAGATCACCCGTGCGTCGACCCGCAAGGTCTCGACGCCGCCGACCCGTTCGAACTCGTGTTGCTGAAGCACCCGCAGTAGCTTGACCTGCGTTGGCGTGGGTAGCTCGCCGACCTCGTCGAGGAAGATCGTTCCTCCTTCGGACCGCTCGAACCGCCCCGCTTGCCGGCGCTCGGCGCCGGTGAAGGCCCCGCGTTCGTGGCCGAACAGTTCGCTCTCGACCAAACCTTCAGGCAAGGCCCCGCAGTTGACCCGCACGAACGGGCCTCCGGCCCGCTTCGAGTGCCTGTGCAGGGCCGCGGCTACCAGCTCTTTGCCCGTGCCGCTCTCGCCGAGAATCAACACCGGCTCATCGGTCGCCGCGGCCCTGCCGATCGCCTTGAAGACCGCGCGCATCGCGCCACTGACCCCGATCAGCTCGGGCTCGCCTTCAGGCTGTTCAGTCGGATCGGCCTCGACTCCGACGGTTCGGGCGCGAAGCCGCTTGACCTCGGCGGCCAGGGTCCGCTGGTGCAGGGCCCGACGCAGGGTCAACAAGACCTCGTCCAGATCAAATGGTTTTGTCAAGTAGTCATACGCACCTCGTCGCATTGCCTCAATTGCGGCGGATGAGCCGCCGAAGGCGGTGACCACGATCACCGGCAAGTCGGCCAGTGCCGGGCCCAGTTCGGCGAGGACGGCCAAGCCGTCTCGACCGGGCATTTTGAGGTCCAGGAGCACGGCGTCGGGCTGGCTTTGAATCAGGGCGATCGCCTCGTCGCCATCGACGGCTTCGAGGGTCCGGTAGCCTTCCGCCTGGAGCAAACGGACCAGATTGCGGCGGATCGTGCGGTCGTCATCGACCACTAGAATCATTGCGGGCGTGGTCATCGTCGCGTTCCTCCCTCTACGGTCGTTCCGTCAAGCGACGGGCAGGCTCAGAATGAACACGGCCCCGCCGCCGTCAGTGCGGCGTTCGGCCCGCAGGCTACCCCGGTGGGCCAGGGCGATTTCATGGGCGATGGCCAGGCCCAGGCCGGTGCCGCCGGCCTTGGTGGTGAAGAAGGGCTCGAACAGGTGCCGGGTCGCCTCGACCGAGAGGCCCGGGCCGTTGTCCTCGATCCGGGCCTCAACCTGCCGACGCGCCGGCAGCCATTGGGTGGCGAGTTTTAGCATGCCGCCGCTAGGCATGGCCTGGACGGCGTTGGTCGTCAGGTTGCGGAAGATCTGGAGCAAGGCGGGTGGGGCCATCGCCACCATGGGTAAAGCGGGGTCGAGGTCCAGTTCGATCCGAACCCCGCGCTCCTCGGCCGACCTGCGGGCCAGGCTGGCCGCCTCGACCACCACGGCGTTGAGGTTTCCCGGGACGAGATCCTGGGCGTCGGCCCTGGAGAACTGGAGCAGGCGCGAGACGATCTCTTCGAGATGGTCCACTTCGGCCAGTAGGTCGTCGAACGACTCGTCATCGTGGCCGATCCCCCGCTGCCAGAGCTGGACCGTCGATCGGATGCCGGCCAAAGGGTTGCGGACCTCATGCGACACCCCCGCCAGCAGCTTGCCCAGAGCTGCGAGCCGCTCGTTTCGTCTCAGTTCGGTCTGAAGTCGCTCGCGCTCGAGCCCTTGGCGGCGGACGGTGCGGGTCAGGCCCAGGGTCAAGACCAGCGACAGGGCGATCCCGCTCAGAGCCAGGGCCGCAGAGATCCGGTAGCCACGCACTGAGCGGTCAACGAACAAGGGGTCTTCGAGCCGGACCATCGCCCAGGTGGCCGCGACGACCCGGCCATTGACCCGCACCGGTGCCGTGCGGATTGTCGCGGCCCTTGGGGCAACGACCTCGACGACCAAAAGCACCCGACGTTTGCGGATCGCCGCGTCGGCCTGGGTTTCCACAGAGTCAAGCAAGAGAGAGTCCGGCACCGTTGGAGCGGCGTCGCCCGTCGCCGATCGGCTGGGCATGGCCGGCACAAACCGCGACTCGCCGGGCAAGAGCACGAGGAATCCCCCTTCGACCCCCGCCGGGAACCGGGCCACGACCTGGCGAGCAACCTCGGTGAGCCGCTCCTCCAGGGCGACCCGGTCGGCCCCTTCGACGAACATGAACGACGGGCCTCGAAGGATCGCCTCCAAAGAGGCCCGCCCACGGGCTTCAAGCTCGTCGCCGACCCGCGTCAGGGTCGCCTGCGCTGTGCCTCGCCGCCGCTCGCGCTCGACCACTGCCGCCCCGGTGGACCAGAGCATGGCCGTCGCCGCGGCAAAGAGGAGCACCACCGCCCCAATCTGCACTCCCAGGGGGATCTTGAACCCAGTCTGTCGCACCGTCGATTGCTCTCCGCGAGGCCGTGCACCTTGACTCGACACGTCTTCCAAACGCAATCGCCGCGCCGTTGAGGCTCGGTCGCCTTCGGTTCGCCTGTGTGAGCTTGGTCAAGCACCCGCGCCGCCGCCAATGCCGGGCGGACCCCCCCCAAAGAGGTGGGGCCTTTCCGCCCGACTTCGGCCCCTTTGCTCCAAAAACCCCTGAAAATCCAGGACTTTGGGTTCTGGCATCAGTCCTGCAATTCACTGGACGTTACGTGCCAAAGGGCCATTGGAATCTCATTGACCCGAAGGCGTCACGAGTTCCGCATTCCACAAGAAAAGGGAGAGTCAATCCATGGTCAAGCTGCTTGCACTCGGTATGTCGGGCCTGTTGAGTCTCGGCCTGGTCGGCTTCCTTCAGGGACCGCCTCCACCCGATGGTCCCCCGCCGCCACCAAAGGAGAAGGCCAAGGGGAAAGATCCGGCCAAGAAGAAGGCCCAGGGCCCAGCGGGCGACCTGCGGCGGGCCTATGATCTCTTGCGTAAGCTTCGCAGTGACAACGAATCAGCGGGTCGATCCGACGAACGTCTGCGCGACTGGACAGAACGCGCGGCCAAGTTCTACCGCGACGGCATCAAGGCGTTTGACGCAGGGGACCGCCGCCTCGCCCACGAGTACGGCGTGATCGCTCACGACCTGGCTCGCGCCACCGACCACGCTCGTAATGCCGCCAAGCTCGACCGTCCTGTTCCCGAATCGGACCTGCCGCCCCCTCCCGACGGCCCCGGTCCTGACGACTCGACCCGGCCGGTTCGCGACGAGCTGCACCATATCCACAACCGCGTGGCTGACCTTCGCGAAGATCAGCCCGAACCCTCGGCCACGTTCTACATTGACGCGGCCCGAGACCTCTACAACGCCGCCCTCCGCGATGCCGAAGCCGGCCGATCCGAACGCGCCGCCGAACTTTCCCACGCCGCCGAGGCCATGACCCACGTCCCCGAGCACCTTAACCACATCGCCAAAGGGCCGGACGAGCTGGAGCGCGATCGTCCCCGCCCTCCTCAACCCAAGGCCAAGGGCGACCGTCCCGCGCCGCCGAGGGGAGACCGTCCCGCGCCGCCGAAGGGCGAGCGTCCGAACGCGGACGCCTTGCCGCCGCCCTTGCCTTGAATTTGGGGCGAGCTTGAAAACTCCGGACCAAGCTCAATATGCATTCAGAGAGCGGTCAGGGAGAAGTATAACAGTTAAACTGGATTCAGAAATCCACATGAATATTCAATTCGAGACGTGGCCTCCAGGCGATCAGAGGCCACGTCCGTCAAAAGGACCGCAGGCCGCCTCGATCTCAAGGAATCGGGGCGGCCTGCGGTTGTTAACGGCATGATTCTGACGACGAGCGTGAAGGCTTCTTTTGGCCTCGGCGTTATTCTCCGATGACTTTGATCAAGACCCTCTTGGGGCGATTGCCGTCGAACTCACCGTAGAAGATCTGCTCCCAGGGGCCGAAGTCGAGCGCCCCTTTGGTGATCGCCACGACGACTTCTCGGCCCATGATCTGCCGCTTCAAGTGGGCGTCGGCGTTGTCTTCGCCGGTTCGGTTGTGGTGGTAGACGTTGGGATCAGGATTGAACGGGGCCAGGTGCTCCAGCCAGACGCCGAAATCATGATGAAGGCCGGATTCATTGTCGTTGATGAAGACGCTGGAGGTAATGTGCATGGAGTTACAAAGAACGATCCCCTCCTGAACCCCACTCTTGCGGACGGCCTCCTCGACCTGCGGGGTGATGTTCCGGAAGGCCATCTGCGATGGGACGTTCAAGGTCAGGTATTCGGTGTGCGACTTCATGGTGGCACGCAGCCCCTTTCTTCGAGCCCGGAACGCAACACGGCCCGAGGGTCATCCC
>JBDTIR010000776.1:0-8359 GCA_039936275.1 Isosphaeraceae bacterium
CCGCCGCCCATGTGACCCATGCTGCCACCACCCATGTGACTCATGCCGCCGCCATAGCCACCGCCCATGCCTCCCATGCCGCCGCCATAGCCACCGCCCATGTGACTCATGCCGCCGCCACTGAAGCCGCCAGGGTGCCCACCGCCATAGTTACCCAGATTAGCGGACGAAGCGGCGAAGTTCCCGCCATGATGAGCGGGAGTCGAGCCGCCGAACCCACCTCCAAAACCACCGCCAAACCCGCCGGGGTGCGCCGATGGCGTGAAGCCACTGCCAAGACGACCTGCGGGTGATGACGTCCCGAACCCACCACCAAGCGGTGAGCCAGCGCTGTGCGAAAGTCCCGGCATATTGCCTGCGCCGGGTCGATAGCCCTGGGCCCCGCCGTTTTGCCCGCCGTTGAGATGCATCTGCGGGACCGGACTCGCGACACCGGCCCTTGTGGCCTGAAGACCGTGTAGCATTCCCGGATTGACGGCGTGTGCCATCCCTTGGTTGCGGAGTGCAGAAGGTAGTCCGCCAGTCGCCCCCCCAAACTGCCGTCCGGCATGGATCTGAGCGCCTTGAAGCGGACCTTGGCCTGGATTGACAGCGGAATGGGCACCCGAGCGTTGCCCCTGACCAGAGAGACCACGCGCCGCCTGGCCTGGAACTTGACCATTCGTCAAGCCACCTTGATGATGCTGAGCGCCTGGCGAGAAACCGGCCCCGGCCTGCGCGGGACCGATCCCGCTCCGAGAGTTTGCGGCCGAGAGACTACCTCGCTGATGACCCGCGCCGAGAGCACGACCTCCAACCGCCTGCTGACCGGGGGTGAGGCCATTCAGGCCGCCGCGGTGGGCTTGCCCGCCTGGTGTGAGTCCGGTCGAGTGTGAAGGATTAAACGAGGTCGAATGAAACGCGGGCCTGGCCGCGACATGACGCTGGTGCGCCAGATTCGCGCCATTGTAGACCGGCGAACCGCCCGACCCTAACGGGCCCAGATGTCGCTGCATCGAAGTATGCGACAGGAGCGGATTGGCGAACGGCGCCGAAGACGCGGGCGGTGCCAGGCCGTGGCGTCCATGACCGTTCATCGATCCGATTGAACCCATCCCACCGCGTCCCGCCATCCCGCCACTAGCGAACTGGCCACCCATTCCCCGCCCTTGACCGATCCCCCGGTTCAGATTGACGTTCTGTTGGCCGATCCGCTGGTTCAGGTTGACATTCTGGATGCCTCCGTTGTTTGTGATGTTATTGACGATCCTCGTGCCGCCGTGACCTGGATAGAAGGGGTAATTGTTGGAACGATGATGGTTGAAACCGCCGAATCCGCCACGTCCTCCATAGCCGCCGTATCCTCCATAGCCGCCGTATCCTCCATAGCCGCCGAATCCACCCAGGAACGGGAAGCCAAAGCCACCGAATCCGCCGAACATCCCAAAGGGATATCCGAAACCGCCAAGGCCTCCGTAACCCCCGTAACCCAGGCCGTAACCGCCAAAGCTGCCGAGACCGCCATAGCCCAGACCGTAACCGCCAAAGCCGCCAAAACCGCCGCCGTAACCCAGGCCGTAACCTCCGTAACCCAGACCGTAAGCGCCGTAGCTGCCGAGGCCCCCGTAACCCAGGCCATTGCCCCCCCAAAGGCCATTGCCATAGCCATAGCCATAGCCGTAACCATAGCCGGGATAACCGTAACCATAGCCATAGCCCATGAGATTGCTGAGCAAGCCGCCTAGCATCCCGACCCCTCCAAGGCTGCTCCCGTAGCCTCCATAACCCAGGCCGTAAGCGCCGAAGCTGCCCATGCTGCCGTAACCCAGGCCGTAACCACCCATGCCTCCATAACCGCCGCCGTAACCGCCGATGCCTCCATAACCCATGCCGTAACCGCCCATGGACGTCATGTAGGGATAGCCGTAATTTCCTGAATAGGGATAATCAAGATAGCCGGTATAGAGGCCAATTGTGCCGTAGTTGGCATAACCGTAATAGTTGCCGTTGGCGTCGAAGTAGCAACCGGGATAGCCGTCGTAGGAGGACGTCGGTCGGCCGAATGCGCCATAGAGGCGTCCGTAACTCTCCGGGGCGATTTGAGCAACCGGCTGATAGACTGTGTTGGCCGGATCGGCCTTGTTGGCGACCTGGGCGGGTGAGAACAAGGTGCCACGGTCTTCAAGTACGCGGTCCCAGAAACCGTCCTGGTAGATCCATCCTTCCGCCTGGCGGACCCAGTGCGCCGGAACCCAGGCCCAGCCGGGTTGCGACTTGGTCCAGAACCCTGGCTTCCAGAGTACGCCGTCGCCGTCGGGGGTGTAATGGCCTGGAACGTAGAAGTCATCCGGATCAGGCGCTTCGCCAACCACCTCGTCCGGTCGGTCGGCGGGTGGGCCGTTCTTGTGGAAGTCGATCCGGTCGGTCTGGCGATCGCTCCAGAATCCTGGAATCCGAGACCAGCCCTGGTCGTTGCGCTTCCAGTAGCCGTTGACCCAGAACCGGCCGGGAGGGGGCACGCGCCAGGTCCCCGTGACCCAGTCGAAGTCGTTCCGAGCCGCATCCCATTGCCAGTAGCCGCCAATCCACTTCGCATCGGCGCCGGGAGGATCAACCCCGGGCCGCTCGTTGATCTCAGGGGGCGGCGCCCGGTCAATGTGCGCCGGTTCGGCGTCCTTGGCCGGAGAGAGAAACGCCTCGTGGAGCGGCCCTTCGGCCAGCGGCTTGACCGGCTGGTCGGCTTCGTCCGGCAGCAAGGCAAGCGCGGG
Source organism: Isosphaeraceae bacterium (assembly GCA_039936275.1). GTDB lineage: Bacteria > Planctomycetota > Planctomycetia > Isosphaerales > Isosphaeraceae > JBDTIR01. Next base: position 2,748 of record JBDTIR010000776.1, read on the forward strand.
CGGATCATCAGCCAAGGCCGGGTCGGGTTGAAGACCTCCCACGATCATCAACCCGAGTCCGATTCCAAGAACAGTGTGGCGAAACATGGATGGGTACTCCGCCTGACGCGGGTCGATCAACGGTTGAGGGGGATTGGTACTATTCTACGAGCAGGATCGCGGCCCGGCTCAATGTTCGGCGCGCTTTCCGGCAAATATCTCGCCTGTCTTATATCAGGAAATGCAAATATCGGGCCGATCCCTCAAGAGGACCGGACCAGACGGGGCGGGAATTCGAAAGGGCCGATCCTGATCGCCAAGGCCCATGCGGGCTCGGCCCTCGCTGGACGCCGGAACCGAGACAGGGTGCCCTCTGTCCCTTTTGGAACACCAGGACTCTGGCGTTCGCTCGACAGGTTCCCGATGCAATCTCTACCCTATCGCCTTCGCGCCGGTGCATGGGTTCGAGCATCCGAAGCGACGGCGTTCAGGTCGGCCCGGATCGTCTCCAGGCGAGTTTGACTGATCCCGGCCGCCTTGAGGATCGCCTCGCTCTGCGTGATGGCCCCGTGAACGTCGGTCTCCGACGCCTTCCCGCCGTTCATCACACTCTTCAGAGAGTTGGCCAGGTTCATGGTGTCCACGTCCAGGCGACGACGCTTGATCAAGGCGTCCGCCAGGTCGTTAGACAGCGTCTGAACGACCGAAGACCCGGGCTTTGTTGAGCCTTCCGCGACGGCGAGCATGTCGTTTTTGAGCGTCATCTTGTCCGCCAAGGTGACTGGCGCTCTCGGAGCGAGAGTATCAAGATCCGCTTTCAGCCTGGCCAGGTGCTGGACCTGGGGAGAAACCGGTTTGGTGACCGGATAACGACGATATGATTGGGTTGGATGGTAAGAACGATGCCGAGAGCCGCGATAACCACGGTGGTAGGAGCGGTGCGAATATGAGCGCGGCGAGTGCGCAATCGTAGACTTCGGTCGAGTCGCCCCCGTTGTGGAGTTCTGGTTCAGAAGCGGGGTCAAACTTGGAAGAGGCTTCAGCGCCTGGAGTTGCGTTGACGTGGGCTTCGCGACCATCGCCGGCTTGGGTTTCGCGACCTTCGCCGGCTTGGGTTTCGCGACCTTTGGCGGCTTGGGTGCCGAAACTTTTACCGGCTTGGGCTTCGAGATGTGCGGCGGCTTGGGTGCCGAAACTTTTACCGGCTTGGGCTTCGAGATATGTGGTGGTTTCGGAGCCGAGGCATGAGGCGCCCCCTTCCCGGCCTGGACCTCAAGGGGGACCACAAGCAGCGCGACCATGATCCAGGGCGTTGCGAATCGCATTGATGCCTCTCCGATCGCCAAAGGGCTTGAGTCGCCCCTCGTTTTGGATCGATCCCGCGCTTGCCAACGAGCACGCATCGCGTCGATCAAAGGGGGTCTCTCATCATCCGATCCTTCTATTGAAGTCAAATCCCCAAATCTTGAACAGGGGGTTGTTTCCTTTCTTCCTCAACGCCCCGATTCAAGCCCGGACGGCGAAGAGGTCAAGCGGTTCGAATTCGGGGCCGACGATCGGAGCGGAGGGCAGGCCGAGCCAGTGGTCGAGTAACGTGGCATAGACTCTACGAAAGTCGGTCTGATGGACCAGGTCGCCGTTGTTGAGCGTTTCCAGGCTGGGATGTTCGCCCACAAGGCCAGGGTTCGCCACCGGCCCGACAAGGAACACCGGGGCCGCCGCGCCGTGGTCGGTCCCTTGCGAGGCGTTCTCGGCGACCCGTCGGCCGAACTCGCTGAACGCGAGGGTCGCGACCCGGTCGGCCATGCCGGCCTCGGCCAGGTCGGCATGAAAGGCGGCCAGGGAATCAGACAGCTCGGTCAAGAGCGCCGCATGGGTTCCGAGCTGGTTGGCGTGGGTGTCGAAGCCGTCGAGCCTGGTGTAGTAGATCCTTGTGCCAAACTCCGCCTTGATCAAGCGGGCGATCAGCTCAAACCGCCTCGCCAGCTCGAAGTTGGGGTATGTGGAGCCTTTTGCCCCGTCGGGAATCAATGACTCCAGCCGCTGGCTTGAACTGTAGGCCGCCAGGGTGCTCCGTCGCAGGAAACCGAGCAAGGGGTCGTTGGACTCTCGGTTGACCTTGGCCACATCGCCGAGTGCGGCGCGAGTCGTTCGATGGTCGGCCGGAGCGCCGCCGAGTTGGAGGCGGAACTGGTCGAGCCGATCCAGCGAAGGGGCCTCGACCCGCGTTGCCTTCAAGGCCAACGGCCGGCTCTGGCCGCCGACGTGAACCGCGGGGATTTCGCCCCCTTCGCGAGGCCCTTGCTGGTCGATGACCCGGCCCAGCCAGCCGGTTTCCAGGCGTCCGGGGTCGGTCCTTGCCGTTTCCCAGATCTCCATGGAACGGAAGTGCGACCGATCAGGGTTCGGGTAGCCCACCCCCTGCACCACCGCCAGGTTCCCCGCCTCGATCAGCCTGGCCATCCCTTTCATGCTGGGATGCAGACCAATCTGGTTGTTGATCTTATGCAACGTCTCCGGAGCCAGTCGCAGGGCGCGGCGGTGCCTGGCGTAGCCGTCCATTCCGTGCGGGACGACCGTGTTTAGCCCGTCATTGCCGCCGGTGAGCTGGACGACGACCAGAATGCGTTCGTTCGGCGACCCGCCCGACGCGGCCCGCGCGGTTCGGCCGAGGAACGTCGGGACGGTCGCGCCGCCGAGCGAGACCAAGGTGCTGGCGGCGAGGGAGGTCTTGAGGAAGTCGCGACGATGAGTACGCATAATAAAGACTACTTTAAATATAAATTATGTTTAAAATACTGCGTTCTGGATCTTGGATCAATCGTTGTAGGGCGATCAGGCCAGTTGGTATTCCGGCGACGTCAGGACCAAGGTCGCCACCTCGCGCGCCGACCCGGCCACCTTGCGACGGACAGAGTCCTCGAAGGCGTCTTGCACTAAAAGCTCTACATAGAACTCGGAGACGTTGACCTCTGGGAATCGCCCGGCCAGGGCCTTGGCGTCAAAGCGTTTGGAATCGGCCGTCAGGCCAAGGATGACGTTCGTCCTGGCAAGGCTGGTGGCGGTGTTGATCCAGGCGGGGCCGTCGTCCCAGCCGGCGACGCTCGGTGGCGCGTATAGGCTCTGGCCCATCCTCCTGCAAGATTCGGCCAGGGCCTCCGCCGAGACGGTTGGCCGCATGACTTCAAGGGCCCGAACCGTGCCGACGGCGAATTCGACCGGCCCCTTTATCTTGCGACGACGCGCGGCGGGACTGAAAAAGAGGTTCGACCGCAGGATCATTTCTAAAGGCACGCGCACATCATATCCAGACTCGCGAAAGGCAATGGCCAGGGGGGCGAGCAACTCAGGGGTCGGGGCATCGACGTCACTGACCAGGTGAGCGAACAGTTTTCCAGAAAGAAACTCCGCGCAGGCCGGTTGCTCCAGGAGGATGCGCGTCAGGTCGTCTCCGCCGAAACGTCCTGTCTGGCCGAGAATGGTTTTCGGGTCGTCGTCATGTTGAGCGGCGACCTCGACGAACCGCCCTTCCCTGACGAACCCGCCGGTCAAGGCCCGCGCGGCCTCCTGAACGTCGGGTTCGGTGTAACGGCCGCGACCGAGGGTGAACAGCTCCATCACCTCTCGGGCGTAGTTCTCGTTCGGATGGGCTTTGTGGTTTGAGGTCGCGTCGAGCCAGATTAACAACGCCGGATCGTGGCTCAAGGCGGTGAGCATGGCCTTGAAGTCGCCCAGGGCGTGACAGCGCAGCAAGGCGTTTTGCCTGGCCATCAAGGCGACGTTCTTGACCTTTGCGTTCGAGGTGGCGAAGTGATCGTGCCAGAACAAGGTCATCCGCTCTCGCAACGTGTGCGGCGTCAGGATCATTCTTGAGAGCCAGGCCGCTTGCAGTTGGACCAAGGTCCCTGAGGCCCCGAGCCGGTCGATCTCCTCGGCCTGGGCCTCGAACTCCGAAGCCGTCAGGCCGCGAGGGTTCAAGGCTTCGCCGTTGAGCAAGCGGGCGATGCTGGCGTCGGGGCCGTCGTTCCGATCACGTTCGATCACCGACCAAGGGGGCGCGAAGCCCGCCCTGCGGTGGAGATGGGCCACCTTGGCCTGGTCCCAAGGGTCGTTGGGCCCGGGCGCAAACGGCGTCCAGGCCCACTGGGGATTGTTTGACAAAGGAGCGGTGCTCATCGTAGGGCGCCCAGATCAAAGTTCAAGCGGAACCGGGTCAAGTCGGGACGGTCTTGCGCGGTCAGGCGGGCGTGGCCGAGCGTGCGGACAAGCTGGCCGAGGAAGTCCACGTTCGCGGCGGCCTTGGCCCGGTCGTTCCCTTTCTTGAGCATGTTTTGCGCGATCAGGCGACCATGGTTCCGATCAATCAGGTTCGCCAGCTCCGCTCCTTCGGCCTCGACGACCAGGGTGCCGTCCGCCGGCTTGGGCGGGTTCTTCAGGGCCTTGATCAGGTCCTTGGCCAGACCAAGACTTGACGACAGCACGAAGTGATCATTCACCAAGGCCGTCGACGGGCTGAAGTTGTGCCGCTGATGGACTGGCTCGTCATTCGCCGGGGCCGTCTCGGGCGGCAGGAACCGCGCGGTGTTGATCGTGACGTCGTCGATCGTCTCCGACCCGAGCAGCAAGGGCGGGGCCTTGGTCTGCGCGGAACTCAGATTGGCCAGGCCGACGACCGTCTGGAAGGCGGCTTGAAGCCGGTTGACGAACCCCTTGTGTTCCGGCTTCATGTCGATGACCAAGGCGAACGCCGGCAGCTTGAGGTCGGGGACGGGCTTCAAGGTTGCCGGGTCTTGCTGGGCGACGATTAGCCGCCAGTCGCTCCCCAAGGGGCCGAGCACCCCGTTGCCGAAGTCTCGGCCGCCGAAGAACGTGCCCGCGGCAGTATCGAGCTTGGCGAGCCCCTGCGCGGCCTCCGGCGGAAGCAAGGCGTCTCGGGCGTCCCAGAGCGCTGAGAGGTCACGCCAGAGGCCCACGCTGGCGATCATCCCTGGCGGATTGAGAGGAGCGGGCGCGGTTGAGGATTCTGGCGGAATGTAGCCTTTATAGGCGTCAGAGATCGGCGGACTGGGTAAGATCAACTCGCCGCCCAGCCGTCCTTCGGTCCAGGTCAATGAGGCTGAGACCCAGTTCGCCCGCTTAAAGGTCTCGATCCAGGAGCCAAAGAGAATGGTCGCCAGGGGGTTGACCTTCTCGGGCACCGTGAACTGAGGCTTGTCGAGCGAGCGGAGCAGGTCAAGTCTGGCGAAGCCCCAGGCCAATGTCTCCGGGGTCAATTCCTGTTGCCTGGTTTGCCAGTCCTTGTTGTCAAGGATCGACCGTTCCGGCCGATCGAGCGCCCGGTCGATGACTGCCTTGAGCAGCTTCGAGCCGCTGGCGACGACGAGCCGGCCGTCCACGATGGCGTGGGCCTCGCCTGGAGCGATGTTGTAGCCGACGATCCCTCGGTAGACGTCGGACTTGATCGGGTCGGGACGATCGTGATCGGCCGCGTTCTTGCGAGCCATCTCCAGGATGCGATCGTGGGCGCGGGTCAGGAACTCAGGGTCGCTGGGGGTCACGACCAGGAAGGCTCGGTCGTTCGCTTCGACCGCGAAGATCAGGCCGCCGCCGGTCAGGTCGCGCACGCCTTGCTC
>JBDTIR010000777.1:0-6565 GCA_039936275.1 Isosphaeraceae bacterium
GATCGACGTCTCCAAAGAGCACGACGTCGTACTGAAACAGGCCCTCAGACCCTTCCTTGGCAGTCGGAAAGGTCGGCAAGGCGTACTGGTCTTGCTCGCTGTATTCGGGGTCGGCCGACTGAAGCACGACCCTCAGGTCGATGGTTGGATCTCGTTCCAGCAGGTTCTTGACGTAGCGGTATTCATACCGAGGTCCGCCATCGACCAGCAAGACCTTGAGCTTCTCCTGGCGGACGTTGACCACGCGGACGATCCGGTTGTTGTCGGTTTGCAGCTCACGAGGGCGGGGCTCAACCTCCATGATAAAGGTCAACGGCCCCGTTTCCTTGGGCCTGTGGCGCAGCTCGACCCGGAGCGGCTGGCCGTCTGGCGGGGCGAGCACCTTGGCGGAGTCGATCTCGTTGGCGAGCTTCGGATCGTTGGAACCGATCGGCAATTGCTTCAACGAGATCGAGACTTCTTGACCTTGGAATCCACGGGCCAGAAGCTTGGCCTCGAACCGGACCAGGTCGTCCACGAAGACGACCTCGTCAACCAAAAGGTCGGTCAGTTCCAGGTCTCGGGCCGGTTCGGGGTCGCCCAGGCCGATCGTGTAGAGCGGTACGCCTTTGCGTCTGGCGAGTTCAGCCGCGGAGGCGAGGGCCTCGCCGTCGGTCGTCTGGCCGTCGGTCAAAAGCAGGATCGCCGTCGGAGGCGCTCCGCGGAGTTCGGTCAAGACCTGGCGGACACCGTCGCCGAGCCGTGTTTGCGCGCCGGTCGGCTCGACATTCAAGAGCCGGTCCAGGGCTGGCTTGACTTGCTCAGGCGTGTCGACCTCGGCCAAGGGGCGCGCGGCCGTCGAGACGAGGTAGAGCCGGACCTTATGCTGTTCTTGTAGGGTCCGCAAGAGGGCCCCGTCGTCGCGAGCCAGCCAGCCTTGCGCCACGGCCAGGCGGCTGGCCTCGGTCTTACCGGCCAGCTTGGCGAGCCCTTCGGCGGCCTGCTTCAGCTTGGGGTCGGCGTACTGGTCCACGACCCCGCCGCTGGCCGAGTCGTCGGCCATGATGACAAACGAGGGCAATCCTGTGCGCTCGACCGAGAGCACCGCTTCGGAGAGCATGAACATCGCCAGCAAGACCAGGGTAAATCGCAAGCTGGCCAGGAGCATCCGATACCAACCGGGTGCCGAATCTTCCCGGCGGTAGAGCCAGAAGATCAGGGCCCCGCACCCCAGGGCGACCAGAAGCGCCAGCCCTTGCGACCAAGGTTGCTCAAACTGGAGTTGCGGCACGATCGCCTCGCCAGCCTGCGGCGGCTTCACGCCTATTCGATCAGCCAGGAGTCGAAGAAGCCTATCCATCACGACTTCCTCTCAATGGGCAGTGGGCAGAAAGAGAGTAGACAGTGGGCAGAAAGAGAGTGGGCAGTGGCGATCGGAAAATGAGGAGTCGGACATCGAATGTTCGCATCGTAGATCTCATGGTTACAAGAAAATAATTATCATTCAACAACTATCCGCTACGTGCCCTTCGTCCCCACCCACAACTCACTCTCTTTCTGCCCACTGCCCACTGCCCACTGCCCACTGCCCACTGCCCACTACACATGATGGCCGAACCTCCAGGCCAGGACCGATTCGACGATCAAGAGGGCCAGGACCGCCCAGAGCAAGGGGCGGTGCAGTTCGCCGCGCTGGCGAACGGAGGTGGCGTCGTCAAACAGGCTGCTGACGTCATTGCGGTAATCGAAGTTCCAACCCGGCAGGGCGTCGCTCAGGGAGCGGCGGTCGAGTTTCTTCGGGTCGCTTTCGGCGGGGTCGGGATTGGCGGCGAAGACGGCTTCGAGCGACACGGGCGCAGCGACCCGAACGGCGTAGGGGCCTTCCAGGTCGGTCTCCTCATAGAAGAGGCGGCTGACGTCGCCGTCGGCCAGGAGCTTCGACTTGGCGCCTTTGCCGTCGGGACGGGTGATGGTCACGGGGGCGTCAGCCCCGGTCGGCGGCAGGGCCTGGTCGATCGGCTGGCCGACCCGCACGTTTCGTTCAGCCGTCCGGCCCGAGGCGGCTTCCAGGACGATCTGCTGCATCACGGCCGGATAGCTCGGGTGCAAGGGCCAGGTCGTCCAGCCCACGTCGGCCGTGGTCGCCACCTGGATTACTCTGCCTCGATGGCGAGGGGCCTCGATCACCGCCGGGTCGCCGTTGTCGAAGGCCAGGGCCACGCGTGCCGATGTGTTCTTGGGCAAGATCAACTTATGAAACCGTGCCGTCTTGACCCGCGTCAGGCTGGCGGTCACGCCCGGGCTCTGTCCGGTGAACTCGGCGATGATCGGGTGCTTGAATCCCAAGGGGTTGAACACAAACCGTCCGGACGAGCCTTCGGTGTCGCCGACGGTTGGTCCGACTTCCGCAGGCAAGATCCCCTGCCCTATGGCGAACAGGGCCTCATTATAATTGTCGGCGCGAACCTGATCGCCGCCGAAGACGACCACGCCGCCGCCTTGCTTCAAGTAGGCGTCGAGCGCTGAGACTTCGGCCGAGGTGAACCGGGCGAGATTGCACAGGACGACCGCGTCATATCGGGCCAGGTCGCGAGTTGATAATTGCGACTCGGGCGCGACCTCGACCTTGATCGGCGAAGGTGTGCCCGGCGATTCGGGCTCGGGCGCGAGGGCGACGGCCAGGTAATCGGTTTCCGAGCGGAAGGGTTCGGACTTCCGGTCGCCGTCAACAAGCAAGACCTGGAGCGCCTCGCGCACCGGGACCGACAGCCAGCGCATGTTGTCGAGCGGCAAAGGGTCGTCATCGATCCTGGCTTGGATCAGACACTCGCCAGGACCGCCGAAATCGACGTCCGTAAAGATCACCGCGCGTTCCTCACCGGCAGGGATCGTCAAAGGGTCGGCCGCCGGGCCGACCACGCCGCGAACCACCAGGCGGACCTGGACCGATTCGACAGGGTTCGTGCCGAAATTATGTATCGTCGCCACGACCAAAGGGGGGGGCGTCATCCCGGCCGCGATCAAGGGGGTGTTGAGCTTCAAGTCGGTGATCGCCAGGTTTGCGCCGCCGGGAGCCCCCAGGTCGATGACGACCGACCTGGCTCGGCGGGCTTCGAGCGTGGTCAGGGCCCGCTTGAGCGCCTGATCGGGGCCGGCGCCGCCTCGACGCCAGGACGCGGCCTGAAGATCGGTCAGGACGACCACCTCTTTCTGAGCGATGGTCGAGGCTTCAAGCACGCGATTAATCGCCTGGATGCTGGCCGTCAGGTCGGTGCCGCCGTGCGGCATGGTCACTTCGGTCAGTTCCTTGAGCACCTCGGCATGGTTGGCCGACGGAGCGCCGATGACGACGCGAGGCGGCTCGCCCAAGACGACCACGCTCAGGGCGTCTCCTTGCCTGGCGTCCTTGACCAGCCTGGCCGCCAGTTGCTTGGCCTGGTCGAACCGGGTCGTCTCTCCGGCCTTGGTTCCCATGCTCAACGAACCGTCAAGGGCGAGCACCCGGTGGGTGCGCTGGCCGGCGAAGACAGGCACGATGCTCTCTAAAAACGGCCTGGCCATCGCCAGCACTACGCAGACGATCAAGAGCGTGCGCACGGCCAAGAGGAGCCATTGCTCGATCCGAATCCGCCTTTGGTTTTTGCGGATCGCCGCCAGGAGGAACCGCATCGCCGCCCAGCGTTCCTCACGGAACTTGCGCCGGTTGAGCAGGTGGATGATGATCGGAATCGACGCGGCCCCCAGGGCCGAGAGCATGGCCAGGTTGGCGAAGCCGAAGGCGAACAGGACCGGCGGTTGCAACGTCGTCTCCCCTCTTGCGATCAAACGTCCGGCGGCGGAATGTAGGTCATAATAATGATCCCGGCGTTATTGCATCTGCCGCAGTCTGCGGTCAAACGCCCGGCGGCGGAATAGAGGTCATCGTCCCCGGCTCACCGCACCCGCAACTGCCGAGAGGCCAGGTAGCTGGTCAGGGCCATGTCGAGGTCATAATCGGTGCGCAAGGGGACGTAATCAATGTCGATCATCTGGCAGCCGGTTTTTAGCTCGGCGAGGTACGCGCCGATCTCCGCCTGGTAGGCCCGACGTAGCGATGAGGGCTCGGTGAGGATCTCGGGCAGGCCCTCCAGGCCCTTGAACAGGGTTGTCTGGCGGAACGGGAACTCAAGCTCGGCCGGGTCGAGGATGTGGAAGACGATCACGTCGTGGCGGCGGTGGCGGAAATGGCGGAGGCCCGCCAGGATGCGCGGGACCTCGTCGAACAGGTCCGAGAGGATGACCACGATCCCACGTTTCTTGAACCGCTCGGCCAGGTCATGGAAGATCAGGCCCATGTCCGACTTATTCCCGGCCGGCGAGACGTCCATCAAATGAAAGAGTTCCCTCAAGTGTGACGGTTGTCCCGACGGGCGAAGGTAATTGCGCACTTGTTCATCAAAGGTGGCCAGACCAACCGAATCTTGTTGCTGGAGCACCATGTACCCCAGGGCCGCGGCCACGAACTGCGCGTATCGCAGCTTCGTGACGTTGTCGCCCGAGGCGTAGGCCATGGACTCACTCGTATCCAGAAGCATATATGTCAGAAGGTTCGTCTCCTCCTCATATTGCTTGAGATAATACTTGTCGGTCTTGGACCAGACCTTCCAATCGACGTGCCGGGTGTCGTCGCCCGCCACATATTCGCGGTGCTGGGCGAACTCGACCGAGAAGCCGTGGTACGGGCTCTTGTGCAGGCCCGCGACGTAGCCTTCGACGATCAAGCGCGCCTGGAGGTCGAGCCCCTGAAGGCTAGCGAGCACCCGCGGACTTAAATAGTTTGGGGAGTTTTCCACTCTGCTCGGCCTCGTTCTCATCAACCGGGACGTGCTGGATCAGCCGCTTGAGGATGTCGTCGGGCTTGAGCCCCTCGGCCTCGGCATTGAAGTTGGTGACGATCCGGTGCCGCAGGACCGGCCCGGCCACGGCGCGAATGTCTTCGGTCGAGACGTAGTAACGCCCGTGCAAGACGGCCCGGGCCTTGGCCGCGAGCACCAGATACTGGCTGGCCCGGGGACCGGCTCCCCAACTGACATAGTCGCGGATAAAGTCGGGGACGTCTTCCTTGCCTCTGCGGGTCAAGCGGGCCAGGCGCACGGCGTAGCGGGTGACGTGGTCGGCCGCCGGCACCTTGCGGACGATCTCCTGGAGCTCGAGAATGTCGGTCCCGGCGAGGATCTTGGTCACGTTCGGCTTGAGATTCGAGGTGGTCAACCGGACGATGTCGAACTCTTCTTCCTCGGTCGGGTAATCGACCAGGATGTTGAGCATGAACCGGTCGAGCTGGGCCTCGGGCAAGGGATACGTCCCTTCCTGCTCGATCGGGTTTTGGGTCGCCAGCACGAAGAACGGGTCGGGCAAGCGGTGCCGCTCGCCGCCGACGGTCACTTGCCGTTCCTGCATCGCTTCCAGCAAGGCCGCTTGCGTCTTGGGCGGGGTCCGGTTGATCTCGTCGGCCAGCACGATGTTGGCGAAGATCGGCCCGCGCAAGAACTTGAACTGGCGGATGCCGGTCGCCTTGTCTTCCTGGATCACCTCGGTGCCGGTGATGTCCGACGGCATCAAGTCAGGGGTGAACTGGACCCGGTTGTACGTCAAATTCAAGGCGTCGGACAGGGTATGGATCATCAGCGTCTTGGCCAGGCCAGGCACGCCGATCAGCAGACAATGCCCTCGGGCGAAGATCGCCACGAGCAGCTCTTCCAGAACCTTTTCCTGGCCGACGATCACTTTGCCCATCTCGGCCTTGAGCCGCTCAAAGGCGTCTCTGAGCCGCTCGACCGCAGCCAGATCATTGCCTTGTAGCTCGGCCGGAGGATTATTCTCTTGCTCGGGGTTCACTCGGGGGGCTCCCTTCCTTCGTTTTGAACGTGCGACGCTTTCAAGAACGCTGGTGGGAGCGACCCGCCCAGCAACTGCGTTTGATTTGATTGTTACAGAATCACGAGCCATCGTCCCGGACACGGCCAATCAATTCGGCTCGGATCCACTCCCGCAGCAGTCGAGCCCGGGCGGTGGTCCCCTCGGTGTCAAAGTCCTGGAGCCAGTGAACGACTTCCTCGGCCTTGATCGCCAAAAAACCGCTCTCGGCCACGTCGGCATAGGTTCCGTCCAACCCCAATCGGCTGATTCGCAAGGTCTCGCCGTCATACCGCCAGACCTCCGGCACGCCAAGCGTGGCATAAATCTCGGGCCGATCAACGGCGCTGGGACGAAGATCGATCTCGATCGCCAGATCGGGACGTGGATAATCGTTCGAGTCGTTTGATCGGTCTCGCGCCGGTTGCCGAGCCGCGGTGATCTTCTCAATGGTCAGGTAGAAATCAATGGTCAGGTAGAAACAGTCGTCGGCCTCGAGTCCGCGATGCGCCTCAAGGGCCTTCCACATCGTCGAGCCGTAGCCCTTGCACGGCACGTCCAGCTCCTCGGTGAGCACGTAGACCAAGCGATTGAGCCTTCCCTTGTGGTCTTCATGCATCGGGCCGGGCGACATGAATTCCAGAACTCCACGGTTATACGCCAGAAGCACATGCTGATCGCCCATCTCCTC
>JBDTIR010000778.1:0-4390 GCA_039936275.1 Isosphaeraceae bacterium
AGTCGGATCGCGAGTACGCGGACCTGTTGCGCCGGCTTGGCCTGGAACCGCCAGTCCCGATCGAGCCGCCGCCCAGCCCGGCCGCCGCGCCGATCATGCCGGAACTCGAAACAGCCAAGCCGTCCGATGGGAAGACCAGGGTCGTGCCGCCAACCCGGCCCGAGCCCCCATTGCCGCCTTGCCGACGGCTCCAGGTCTTCTCGTTCGACCCGCTTCTGGCCACAACCCTCGACAAGGTCGAGATTTCCACCCTGACCCTGCGCGTCCCCTGGGAACGCGACCAGACGCTCAAGCCAGGTCCGGTCGGTGAGTATGTCGAGGTGATCGATTATGACCCGGCGAGCCGGGCCTTCTATCATCCGGTGGACCTCAGCGACCCCAGGCTCTCCGCGCAGGACGGCCTGCCGCCTTCAGAGTCAAACCCGCAGTTCCACCAGCAAATGGTTTACGGCGTGGCGATGACCACGATCGCCACCTTTGAGAAGGCCCTCGGCCGGGTGGCGCTCTGGGCCCCCAGACTCGACCGAGACGCCGAGGGGACCGTCATTCCCAAGGCGCCCGAGGAGCGTTACGTCCCCCGCCTGCGCATCTATCCGCACGCCTTGCGCGAGGCGAATGCCTATTACGATCCCGATCGGCACGCCCTTCTGTTCGGCTACTTCCCCTCGCGCGAACAACCAGGCGGCGACACCCTGCCCGGCGGAACGATCTTCACATGCATGTCTTTTGATATCATTGCCCATGAGACGACCCACGCGCTCTTGCACGGCTTGCACCGCTATTATCTGCAACCCAGCAACCCCGACGTTTTGGCCTTTCACGAGGCGTTTGCCGACGCCGTGGCCCTGTTCCAGCACTTCTCGCATACCGAGGTGGTCAGGCACCAGGTGGCCAGAACCCGCGGCGACTTCCGCAAAGGGGCCTTGCTCGGCGAACTCGCCCGTCAGTTCGGCTCGGCCCTTGGCGGACATCGAGGGGCCCTGCGGAGCTACATCAGCGAGGACCCCGACCCCACGCTCTACCAGAACACGACCGAAGTCCACGCCCGAGGGGCGATCCTCATGGCCGCCCTCTTCCTCGCGTTCGAGAACATCTTCGAGAAGCGTGCCCGAGACCTCTACCGGATCGCGACCGGCGGGACCGGCGTCTTGCCCGACGGCGACATCCACCCCGACCTCGTGGACCGCCTGGCCGTCGAGGCCGCCAAGTCGGCCAAGCACCTTCTGACCATGTGCGTGCGCGCATTGGACTACGTCCCTCCGGTCGATCTGACCTTTGGCGAATACCTCCGCGGCCTGATCACGGCCGACTACGACCTCGTGCGCGACGACGATCGCGGCTACCGCGTCTCGGTCATTGACGCCTTCCGGAGCTGGGGCCTGTACCCCGACGACGTCAACGTGCTCGACCAGGCCGCCGTGCTCTGGCAACCCCCCGAGGAATGGGCCCGCGACGCCCTTCGCGACAAGATCCACGAACTCGATTTCTCCGCCTGGACGCTCCGGGCCGACCGCCGCGAGGTCTACCTCCAGATGGAGCGGAACCGGAAGAAGGTACGCACCTGGCTGTACCAGAACGCCCGCGAGATCGGCGACTACGGCCGATCACTCGGCCTGATGGTCTTTGGCAAAGGGAACCACGGCATCCCTCGAAACTCAAAGAACTCGCCGACGTTCGAGGTCCACTCGATTCGCCCTTGTAGCCGCGTCGGACCCGATGGACAGCAGCGAATCGACCTCGTCGCCGAGGTAGTTCAACGGCGCGCCGGCTTTTTTGATCAAGAGATCCAGGCCAAGGTTGATGCCGGTCCCGCCAACCAAGGCGCACGCTCCAATGGGAAGGCGAATCAGACCGCGTACTGGGCGTTTACCCAGAACGAACACCAGAAATCGAAACGGCCCATGGTCCCCCATCAACCTGATTTCTGGTTCCGAGGGGGCTGCACCCTGATCATCGACCCCGAGTCTGGCGAGATCCGATACTGCGTTCGGAAATCGATCCAGACCGAAGGCGACACCCGACTTGAACGCCAGCGCCAGTTCGAACAGACCGGCGCCAACCCCTCAATCGCCGACACCTACTTCGACGTCCGCGGCCGGAACCCGTTCGCCTTGCTCCACACCGACCTGTAACCGGAGGCCAGTCCCATGGCAAAGGCGAAGACCAAGACCTCATTCAAAACAGCGACCAAATCAGCCAAGGCCCCCCGATCGAAGCCCGCGCCGCCCCCCGGAGTGACTGTCCGGATGTACTGCCAGGGGCTCGGTGATTGCTTCCTGCTGAGTTTCCCCCCCGCCTCTGGAACAAAACGAATCTATGTATTGATCGATTGTGGGGTCTTCCAGCAGTCGCCAGGCGAGTCCGACAAGCTCCGGCAAGTCGTCCAGTCAATTCGTGACGTGACTGACGGGTCGATTGATCTTTTGATTGTCACTCATGAACATTGGGATCACATCTCTGGGTTCTCCCATGCCAATGATCTTTTCTCAGAACCTGGGTTTGAGATCAAAAACGTCTGGATGTCTTGGATTGAGAACCCTGACGACCCTGATGCGCGGGTCGTCAAGGCCGCGCTGGGCCAGCAGAGGATGGTCGTCGGCAAGGCCCTGGAGAAGGCCCGTCTGCAGCTGGATCGCAGTCTCAAGGCGAATGGCGATGATCAAAACGCCTTGCGGTTGAACGACGACGTGGTCTCGGCCGAGAGCGTCCTGGGGTTCTTCGGTCCCCGGGACGGGTCGATTGAGGAGACGAAGGCCAAGACCAAGAAACCAGCGAAGCCAGCCGACAAAACGATGGACCTGGGCGCGACGATGAACTGGCTCCGCACCAAGGTCCGGCCTGGCAACTTCTGTTCACCTGGCGAGTGTCGCCCGTTGCCAGGGACCGAGGGAATCCAGGTCTACGTGCTCGGTCCCCCGCGCAGTCTGTCGGCGATCCGCAAACAAAATCCGTCCAAGGGGCAGAGTTACGGGCTCCAGGCCGACCGGGTGTCGATCCTGGCCGCGCTCGACTGGCTCGACCCCGACAAGGCGGGCGCGCCTCCCGGCCCGTTCGGCGATCACCACCGCTTGAGTCCGGAGGACGCCCGGCTCGACCCTTATTTTCTAGAGAACTACGGGTTCCCCGATGACCCGCTTGGTGACGCCGGCCCCGCTTGGAGGCGGATCGACGACGAGTGGCTCGGAGGGTTCAGCCGGCTCGCCCTGCAACTTGACACCGGCGTGAACAACACGAGCCTTGCCCTGGCCTTCGAACTGCCCAACGGCCAGACCTTGATCTTTCCCGGCGACGCCCAGATCGGCAACTGGCTTTCCTGGAGCACCGTGACCTTCCGCGATCGCGCCGGCAAATCCCTTGACGTGACCACTCAGCAGCTTCTGAACCGGGCCGTGTTGTACAAAGTTGGTCATCACGGCAGTCATAACGCCACGCTCAAGCCAGGCGGTCTGGAGGCGATGACCGGCAGCGACCTCGTCGCCATGATCCCGACCGACGAGGCCTTCGCCAAGACCAAGCGCCCGCCCCGGGACGGCTGGAAGATGCCAAAGGCCGAACTCAACGAGGCCCTGATGGCGTTCACCCATCACCGGATTCTTCGCGCCGACCAGGGCGAGGCCGACCTCGACGCTCAGCGCCCCCCCGACTCTCCCTTCTGGAACGACTTCCGGGCTCGCGTGCGGTTCGCCGACGAAATGTTCACGCCCGATCCCAAAGACCCGGGCCCGGCCAGACCACTCTATATCGAATACACGATCCAAATTGAAGATTTCTAAGTAATCATATTTATAAAATAACGTACATTTATTTAAACTAAGGTCCGTTTTCCGCCAAGGCGTGAGGGGTGTCAAGGAAGTCACAAAGAAATTGTCTCATCTTTATGTCTTCTGTATCTCGGCGGTGGATCTTTCTGGCGATTATCTCAGTCCGGCGCGTTCGCGGATGAAGGTCAGGCCGTCTCGGCAGAGCGCCATCGGCTCCGGGAAGAGGTCGCGCCAGACCCGGGTCGCGGCTGCGAGGGCGGGCAGAGAGCGGCCGAACGCCTCGATCGTCAAGTAGCCGTCGTAGCCGGTGCGCTGAAGGCCAGCCCAGAACGAGTCCCACTGAACCTGGCCTGTCCCGGGAACGCCGCGATCGTTTTCCGAAATATGAACATGAATCGTCTCAGCCGCGCAAGACGCAATGGCGCGCCCTTGGTCTTTCTCTTCGATGTGGGCGTGGAAGCTGTCGTACATCATCTTGACCGACGGGTGATCGACAGCCTTGATGAACCGCGCGGCCTGTTCGGCGGTGGTCAAAAGGTAGATTTCGAAGCGGTTGAGGTATTCGACTGCCAGGCGGATTCCGCGTTCTTGGGCTCGCTCGCCCGCCATTTGCAAGGTCTCGACCCCGC
>JBDTIR010000779.1:0-6314 GCA_039936275.1 Isosphaeraceae bacterium
TTCGGGTCGGTCGATGTCGCGGCGGGGGCTGAAATGCGCGGCGGTCTGCTGCACATCAAAGGGAACGCCGGCCAAGGGGTCGGCGCGGCCGAAGCGGGCAGCCGCCTGGGGATGCGCGGCGGCTTGATTGTGGTTGAAGGGGACGCGGGCGACGATGTGGGCCTGACGATGCGTCGAGGCTTGATCGCCATCCTCGGCCGCGCGGGGGATGGGCTCGGCCGAGGGATGATTGCCGGTTCGATCTTTGTTTTCGGCCCGGTCGGACTCCGCCCGGGCGCGGGGATGAAGCGGGGGACGATCGCCCTGTTCACTCCTGAACCGCCGACGCTTCTGCCGACCTTCCAGGCAAGCGGCCGGCTCCGTCCACCGGTGCTCAATCTCGTACTTCGTCATCTTCGCGCCCGGAACGTCCCGGTGCCGGTGCCTGCTTTCCAAGGGACGATCACACGATACAATGGCGACCTGGCGGCTCGTGGTCAGGGAGAAATCCTGTCATGGGCGCTTTGAAGTCGAATCTCGGTCCCGCTTTGTGATCGTCCTTGGCCAAACGTCCTTTCGGGTTTTGAGGATCGGCCGATGAATTTGAATGCGAGGGCGCTTGCGCTGGTCGAAGGCTTGGCGACTCGTTCCGAAGAATGCAGGGTGACGTTGGTCAACCGCCCTGAGGTCGAAGGACGGGTGATTGATTGCGGCGTCCAGACTCGCGGTGGGTTGCGGGCGGGGCTCGATCTCGCCAGAGTCTGCATGGCCAATCTAGCCGAGGTGACCATCGTGCCTGGCGAGGTCGCCGAGCGTCCTTGCCCTTATGTTCAGGTGACTACTGATCATCCGGTCCTTGCCTGCCTGGCCAGTCAGTACGCAGGCTGGCAACTTTCCGAAGGGAAATTCTTCGCCCTTGGGTCCGGTCCGATGCGAGCGGTGCATGGCCGCGAACCGATCTTTGACGCCATTGGCTATCGGGAGACGGCTTCGAGCGTGGTTGGAGTGCTCGAGGGGCGAACCTTGCCTCCTTTGGAAATCATCAAGATCATCGCCGAAGGCTGTGGGGTCGCAACCAAGGACGTAACCCTGCTCATCGCGCCCACGGCGAGCCTGGCTGGCGGGGTACAGGTGGTGGCTCGGTCGGTCGAGACCGCGTTGCATAAGCTGGCGGAGTTGGGCTTCGACCTGCTTCGCGTCGTCTCGGCGCACGGAATCGCGCCGCTACCGCCGGTCGCCAAGGACGACCTGGCCGCGATCGGCCGGACCAACGACGCCATTCTTTACGGGGCTCGGGTGATCCTGTCCGTGACCGGCGACGACGACAGCTTGCTCGACGTCGGCCATTGCGTGCCGTCCTCAAGCTCGAACGATTACGGCGAGCCGTTCGCCTCGATTTTCGCCCGCTATCATCACGACTTTTACGCCGTCGATAAAAATTTGTTCAGCCCCGCGGAAGTGATGTTTCAGAATCTCGACACCGGCCGCGTCCACCTCTTCGGTCAGCCCGCGCCCGACATCGTCGCCCGTTCGTTCTTCGGACTGTGACACGTTGATTCGGGGCGGCCCATTGTCGAGAATTTCTTGCCGAATCGTCGCTCTGGTTTCCGGCTTCGGCTGGCATGTTCAAGACCTCCGCCGAGCGGCCGAACGGGTGGACGTCGCGTTCGAGCCTTTGCCGTTTCCCGAGGTCGTCGGTTGGGTTGGCGACGGCCCGGCGCGGATCGAGGCGGCTGGGGTCAACCTGATTGGTGTTGATGGGATCTTGGTGCGGATGATGCCGCCTGGATCGCTGGAACAAGTGGTTTTTCGGATGGATGCGCTCCACCGATTGGCCGCGTCGGGAGTACCCGTCTTGAACCCTCCGAGGGCGATCGAGGCGGCCGTTGACAAGTATTTGACCCTGGCTCAACTCGACGCCGAAGGCTTGCCCGTACCGCCGACCTGGACCGGCGAATCCGCCGCTTCGGCCTTGATCGCCTTCGATGCGATCGGGGGAGATTGCGTCGTCAAACCCTTGTTCGGCTCTGAGGGACGCGGCCTGGTGCGCGTCAACGAACGCGAGGTGGCCCGACGAATCTTCCATGCCCTGGAACGGATCGGGGCGGTGCTTTATGTTCAAAAGTATCTGCCTCATGACGGTCATGACTTGCGGGTCTTCGTGCTGGGGGATCGCGTCTTGGGGGCGATCCGCCGCCACGCCGCCGAAGGAGACTGGCGCACCAACGTGGCCGTCGGCGGTCGCGCGGAGGCGTGCCGGATTGATGACTTCACGGAGCGTCTGGCCTTGCGAGCCGCGAGGGCCGTCGGAGCCAGGATGGCGGGGGTCGATCTCTTGCCCGTCGGACCTGAGGGGTTCACCGTTCTGGAGGTCAACGCCGTCCCCGGCTGGCGGGCGTTGGCCAGGGCAACCGGCATCGACGTGGCGGCCGAAATCCTCAACGATCTTCGCGAGGCCCGACGATGAGCCTTCCCCCATTTGCGGACGCCCCACCCTTGCCCGAGTTGATCCGGATCGCCTGTATCCTGGAAGTGACGGCGCGCAAACCGGGCAATATTCACCGAGGGGCCGACTTTGAGGACGCCCATTATCTCGACTTCCTTCTAAGTGCTTCGGCGATCGGCGACGCGCTCGGTCGTGGCGTTGACCAAGGGGTCGGAGCGGCCGTCCTTCGCGCCGTGCAGGCCACCCGGCGTGTGGTCAACACCAATACGAACCTGGGCATGATTCTCTTATTGGCACCCTTGGCTTGTGCTGAAGGTGCTGACTTACGTTCGGAAGTCAGTCGCATTCTCGATGCGACGACCATTAAAGATACCGAACACGTTTATCAAGCGATCCGCGCGACCCGTCCCGGCGGTCTGGGCCATGCAGTCGAACAAGACGTGAACGATCAACCAACTGTCCCTTTGATCGAAGCGATGCGGCTCGCAGCCGACCGCGACCTGATCGCCTGTCAATATGTCAACGGTTATGCCGAGGTCTTCGACCTGGCCTTGCCGGCCTTGCGTGCGTTTTTGAACACCGGCCGACCCCTGGAAACCGCCATCATCGCCGCTCAATTGACGTTGATGGCCCGTCACCCCGATACCTTGATTGCCCGCAAACGCGGCCCGGAAATCGCCCGGGAATCCGCCCGACGTGCAGCCAGCGTGCTGGACTCGGGCTGGCCCGATGCGCCAGGCTCGGCCGAACAATTGGCTGCCTTTGACGCCTGGCTTCGGGCCGACGGTCACGCCCGCAATCCAGGGACGTCGGCCGACCTGATCGCGGCGACCCTGTTCGTCGCCCTTCGTGACGGAACCTTCCCCTTGCCCATTTCTCATTGGACCTCTGTAGAATAGACGGCTCCAGGTTCTCATTCTTGATTTCAACAACGCCGGACACCAAAGTCATTCCATGTCCGATCAACCAAAGCCAGAGGCACGCTACAAGGTTCGCGTCACCAAGGATTCCTTGGTCTTCAGCGCCGGTCATTTCATCACCTATGCCGGTGACCACTGCGAGCGCATCCACGGACACAACTACCGCACGGCGGTCGAGGTAGAAGATGTTCTTGATGAGAATCATTATGTCTTTGATTTCATCGCGCTCAGGGATTTAATGCAATCGATCACCAATGATCTCGATCACAGGATGCTCGTGCCCACGACGAGCCCCTTGATTCATCTGGAGGAAGACGGCCCCAACTGGCGACTACGCTACCAAGGACGCCACTGGAGTTTCCCCCGCGACGAGTGCGTCTTGCTCCCCATCCCCAACACCACCACCGAACTCCTGGCCGATTACATCGCCGGCCGGATCTGCCAAGGGTTGACAGATCGCGGATTGCCGCGCCCTTGGATTTTGCGGGTCGAGGTTGAGGAAAACTTCGGCCAGTCGGCTTATGTCGAATGGCGGCGCGATCCTTTGGAAATTTGAACCTAAGAATCCGGCCGCTCAATCGTTGTTCTCGCGGGACGCCGCGCCCGACACCAAAGGAACGGTTTCCAAGGGTCAGGCGTCCAAGAGTGAGTCAAGTCACGTCGGTAATGCAGGTTCCCCCTAACATTTCGATCCGCGCCAGGAGTCCACGTCCATGACGCAACGAATCGCTGGAAAACGGTTGCTATTCGGAGCGGCCCTCCTGGGCCTGGGAACCCTGGCGGGATACGCGGCGGTTGAGCCCTCGGTCAAGGTTCCCTCGGCGCATCGGGCGGTTGAGCCGGTGGCGCCCGCGTTGCCGAGCAAGATTGTCGCCGCGATCCAGGAAGGGAAATTTGACGACGCTGTCGCCGCCTTGAAGACCATCGCGGCCGACCCGAAAACCAAGACCGAAGACGCGCCCTATCTTCAATTAACAATAGGTGTTACGCAGCGAATTTCCGGCAAACTCGACGCCGCGCAAGCCACCTTGACCACCGCCATTGACGCCGCTCCCAAAAGCCCCTGGGCCGGGAAGCTCAGGGCCGAACTGGCTGCCGTCGAGCTGGCCGCCGGTCGGTTCGACCGCGCCGAGCAACTCGCCAGGGCCGAGACCGAGGCCCTTCTGGCCGATCCAAGGAAAGACCGCCTGGCTAGCGTCTATCGCGAATTCGCCCGCCGATTGCTCGATCCAGAAAGTCCGGTCGCCCCGCGCGATCCCGAAGGGGCGCACGCCCTTTTGGAGCAGGCCCGAACCCTGGCCAAATCCAATGAGCTTCGGGCCGAACTCCTGCTCGGAATGGCCCACGCCAGCCAGAACGCGAACAACCACGCTCGCGCTCTAACCGAGTTCCAGACGCATATTCATGACTATAACAAAAGCAACGACCGAGCCGAGGCCCGGTTCGGTCTGGGCGAAGCTCAGTTCGCCACCAATCAACACCCCAGCGCCCGATTGACCTGGACCGACCTGGCGAGCGACCTGGAAAAGACCGATACCAAGACCGCGCAAGACCTCCGCGCCCGCGCCCTTGACGGCATCGCCAGGACTTACGGCATCCCCAACCCTGGTGACGACGCCAGCCTCAACCTCGGCGTCGCCGCGCTCAAGCGGTTGCTCGCGGCCTATCCGTCGCACCCCTTGGCGGTCCAGGCCGCCTACCAGATCGGCCAGGCGTATCTTGCCAGAGGCAAGAGCCAGGACGCCATCGGGGCCTTCCGCGCCTTCCTCAAAGGGGACGCCTTCAAACCGGCTACCGACAAGGCCAAAGAGGAACAGGCCACCTTGTCCATGGCCGCGCAGTTCCAGATCGGTCGGATTCTCCAGGGGCAAGAACGGTTCGACGAGGCGATCGCCGCATTTCAAGCCTATCTGTCCATGTTCCCCAACGGCCCCCAATCGGCCGCCGCCCAGCGTGCCATCCTTGACACCCGCTTGCTGATCGCTCAGGACCACCTCCGCCACAAACAATACGCCAAAAGCCGCGCCGCCTGGCAAGAGTTCCTCAACGACAACCCGCTCGATCCCCGAGTACCTCAGACCTTGTTCCAGATTGGCGAAAGTTTCGCCACCGAGAAAACATTTGACGAGGCCATCACCGCATGGGAAACCTTGATCGGGAAATTCCCCGGCACCGAGCCCGCGGCGCATGCACAGTTTGAGATCGCCTCGACGTATGAGACCGAGAAAGGCGACCCGGCCGAGGCGATCGAGCGGTTCAAGAAGGTCAATGTGGCCCCTTGGCAATCGCAGGCAAGACAACGGATCGCCGTGATGGAAGCCAAGGCACTGACGGTTGTCACCCCGCGCGCCTTCCGTTCTGGAGAGACGCCTTATCTCAAGATCACAACTCGCAACCTTGAGAAACTTACCTTCACCGCCTACAAACTCAACGCCGAATCCTACTTCCGGAAAAAGCACGCCCTCGACGGCGTCGAGTCGCTCGACATCGGCCTGGTCCAACCCGACGCCGAGTGGACGATTGACGTCCCCGGTTTTGCCAGGTTCAAACCGATCGAGTCGCGGTACGACCTGCCCAAGCTGAAGGTGCCGGGCGTCCACGTCGTGAAGGTAACGGACGAGACCTCGCTCCAGGCCACAACCCTGGTCCTCGGTAGCGACCTGGACGTGATCGTCAAGGCGTCTCGCGAGCAACTGCTCGTCTTCGCCCAGGACATGAAAACCGGCAAAGGCCGCGCCGGGGCGCGCGTGCTGATCGCCGGTAATGAATCAGGCGGATCGAGCATCCCGAAGTCACCAGAACCCTCACTAACGCCCGTGGAACTCACACCGCCGACGCCCGAAGCCGATCCAGTCGTGCGCGACGAGACGACCGGCAAGGACGGCGTGCTCATCAAAACCTGGGACACTCCGCGCGATCCCAGTACCCCGTTGCACTATCTGGTCATTGACGGCGACCACGTAGCCGGC
>JBDTIR010000780.1:0-13055 GCA_039936275.1 Isosphaeraceae bacterium
GTCCACGTCGTCTTCGGCATGGTCGGCCTGAAGACCCACTGCAAGGCGGCTTTGGTCGTGCGGCGTGAACATGACGGCATTCGCCGCTATGTGCATCTCGGCACTGGCAATTACAATCCAACGACCGCCAGGATGTACACGGACCTGGGCTTGTTTACCTGTCGTCCGGAGTTCGGCGAAGACACCACCGCGCTGTTTAACCTCTTGACCGGCTACTCGCAAGGCCACGCCTGGCAACGACTCTTGCTCGCCCCTCAGCACATGGCCGATCGGGTCCTCGCCCTGATCGATCGCGAGCGGACCAACGCAAAGAACGGCCTGCCGGCGCGGATCATCGCCAAGATGAACGCCCTGGTCCACCCCGGCGTCATCAAGGCCCTGTACGCCGCCAGTCAGGCTGGCGTGCGCATTGACCTGATCGTGCGCGGGATCTGCTGCCTTCGCCCTGGCCTGCCCGGCGTTTCCGAGAACATCCGGGTTTTGAGCGTCGTCGATAAATTCCTCGAACACTCGCGAATTAGCTACTTTCAGAACAACGACGACCCGGAGGTCTATCTCTCTTCGGCCGACTGGATGCCGCGCAACTTTCATCGACGGGTTGAGACGATGTGGTCGATCGAAGACCCTCGCCTGCGCAGTCGGATCGTGGACGGCATCCTCGCCGTGACCCTGGCCGACAACGCCAAAGCCCGCTTCCTTCAAGGCGACGGCACATACTTTCGCGTTCCACCCCCCACCACCGGCGAGCCGTTGATCCGCTCTCAGGTCGAGTTCCAGAACATGGCCCGCGAACTCTCCACCGCCGAGGCGATTGTCCCCCCGCCTCTCACTTTGACCGCCCGCCCCACGCCGTCGCGATCGGGGACGCTTTGAGCCAAAGCACGATTGGGATCAAACCCTTACAAGATCAACCGCCGGATCAAGCGGGGCCGCGCCAGCCAGTCGAGGCTGTAGCCGCCGCCGGTCGGATTGGGACTGAGCGCGGCGACGCCCCCTTTACGCAAGCCAAGAGACACCGCTCCGGAAGACCCGGCGATCAAGAGACCAATCAGGTCGCTGAGCGCCGGGTTATGGCCGACGACCATCAAACGCTCGTCCTGCTGAGTGTCGAGCCACTCTCGGATTGCGCTTGCGCTGTTGCCGGCGCGCAGGACGTCGAGCTGCTCGCAGTGATCGGAGAGTCGAAGGCGATCGGCGACGATCTCGGCCGTCCGACGGGCACGAGGCAAGGGGCTGGTGACGATCCGGTCCAGCTTCAAGTCAAGACGGCGCAGCCCTTTGGCGATCTGGCGCACCTTCTTCTCCCCTTCGGCCGTCAAGCGGCGGTCGTCGTCCAGGAGATCGGGCGGTTCCGGGGGCGCGGCGACGCCGTGGCGAAGCAAGTACAATCGACGCATGGCGAGATCTCACCTTCCAGAGTCAAACCAAAGGATGCCGAGGCGTTCCGCCAGGGAACGGGGCGTGGTCCTTGTCGCCTGCTACACCTTCACTGCACTGGACGAGGAACTGGCGGGCGTGCTCGACGGCCTCGCTGGTGCCGATGAAACCGACTTGGGCTGCTCGCTTCTGACGTATTGTACCGTATGAACGAGGGCTGTGGAGAGCGATGCCGGTCTTTGGATCGCTGCGCTGATGACCCTCTGCGAACCGCGGTTCGGGTTACTTCAGCCACGTCGCCCGGCATCGCACCGGGTCGAGTTCGAGCGGGGCCAATCTCAACGGGGTAGCCTGCTTACTCTTCATCATCGTGCTCCTCCCAGTCGAAGGACTCGCCGTCAACGGCTTACGTGAACTCGCCCAGTGTGGAGAGGTCGCCCGGGTAGGCGTGATTTCTGAACGGTTCGTCGTCGCCGGGGATTCCGGGCCAGTCCACGGCGAAGCTGAGGAACTGCGTGACGATGACCACGGACTGCTCACCGAAATTTCAGAGTATGCGAGGGATTCCACCCACGGCCAGCGCCTATCAAATAGACTGTAGTGAAAGGACTTGTGTAAGGTAGTCGGTATTGAGCAGAGAGGGCATCATTCAAGTATCCATGGATTAACAATACGTGTGAATAACAATCATAAATAGTGATGTTGCAATGTGATCCCGACATGCGACCGTGCCTTTTTTTGTCCGGGGTTTGTAACGTCCCGACCACTGTGGCATTATCAGCGTGGAATTGAAGCCGGTCAAGGAATCGGCCCGTGAAACCCGGGTGAACCAGCGGGGAGAATCCGAACAGGCGGTCGGGTACTTCGTCGGCACTCAAGCTGAGTTTTATAAAACAATCATAAGTGAACCACATAGATGATGAACATAAAAGTGCATTACATTTTACTTCTCTCGATACTTGCTGTTGTTGGTGCCGCGGTGAAGGCTCGCGCAGCGGAACCGGGGCCGACGATGGAACGGTTGAAGTACAACAATCCGGGACTGGTCGTAGACCTGGGGGTGGGGCTCTGGGCCTGGCCCTTGCCGATGGATTACGACGGCGACGGCGACCTGGACCTTGTTGTCTCGTGTCCGGACGTCCCGTACAAGGGGACGTACCTGTTCGAGAACCCTGGCGGCGACGCCAAGATGCCGGTCTTCAAGCCGGCCGTCCGACTCGGTCCGGGGTACTCGAACATCCGCCCTTCCTACGTGGGCGACCACGGTCGCGACGTCCGCGTGCTGACCCCGGGACGCGAACTGGTGGACTTTCGCCAAAACGGGTTCTCAAAATTGGTATCCATTTATCCGAAAGTCAATCTGATCGGCCCGCGGGCCAAGCTGCGCGCCAATCAGTGGCATATGGTTGATTATGACGGCGACGGTGATCTTGATCTGATTGTCGGCACCGGCGACTGGTCCGAATACGGCTGGGACGACGCCTTTGATCGCAAGGGGAATTGGACCCGAGGCCCTTTGCACGGCCGGGTTTCCTTGATCCGCAACCAGGGGACCGACGCCAGACCCGACTATGCTCCTCCGGTTCTCATTGAGGCCGACGGCGCGCCAATCGACGTGTTCGGCATGCCTTCGCCCAATCTCGCCGACTTCGACGGCGACGGCGACCTGGACCTGATCTGCGGCGAGTTCCTCGACGGGTTCACCTATTTTGAGAACCTCGGATCTCGAACCGAGCCACAGTTCGCCAAGGGGCGGCGGCTGCGTGACCAGGCGAACGAGCCAATTTCGATGCATCTTCAGATGATTGTGCCGGTGGCGATCGACTGGGACGGCGACGGCGACCTGGACCTGATCGTCGGCGACGAGGATGGGCGGGTCGCCCTGGTGGAGCACACCGGTAAGGTCAAGGACGGCCTCCCTCGGTTCCGACCGCCGGTCTATTTTCGCCAGGAGGCCGACGACGTCAAATTCGGGGCGCTCGTGACCCCTTGCGCGGCCGACTGGGACGACGACGGCGACCTGGACCTGATCTGCGGCGACTCGGCAGGCAACCTTGGCTTGATCGAGAACCTCGACGGCGGCGATCCGCCCAAGTGGGCCGCCCCCGGGCTCCTTGAGGCCGACGGCGCTCCGATCCGGATCAACGCCGGACCCAACGGCTCGATCCAGGGGCCTTGCGAGGCGAAGTGGGGCTATACGCAGCCCTGCGTCGCCGACTGGGACGGCGACGGCGACCTGGACGTCGTGGTCAATTCGATCTGGGGCAAGGTCGCTTGGTTCCGCAACGACGGCAACCGCGCAAAACCCGCCTTGACCTCCGCGGGGCCGGTCAAGATCGACTGGCCGGAGACTCCGTCGAAACCCGCCTGGAACTGGTGGACCCCTGGCCGTCATGAGCTGGCGACCCAGTGGCGGACCACGCCCAGCGTGATCGACTGGAACGACGACGGCCTGGCCGACATCGTGATGCTCGACCACGAAGGATACCTCGCCCTGTTCGAGCGGTTCAAGTCCGACGATGGTTTGCGGCTGCGACCCGGCAAACGGATCTTCCTGAGCGAGCCGTCCTCAGCGTTTGATTCGCGGCATCGTCCTCAAAATAAAGTCAGAGGCCCACTCCAGCTCAACAACGGAACCGCCGGCGCCAGCGGCAGGCGTACCTTCTGTATCGCCGACTGGGACGGCGACGGCCGCCTTGACCTGATCGTCGATAGCCAGAACGCCAACGTGTTCAAGAACATGGGCGCGACCGACGGCCTGACCACGTTCCGCGACCTTGGCCCCGTCGCCGATCGCGTCTTGACCGGGCATTCGACCTGCCCGACCGTGGTCGATTGGAACAAGGACGGCGTGCCCGATCTGGTCGTCGGCGCTGAGGACGGACGGCTGTATTACCTCAAGAACTCAAGATAATCTGCTGGTGATTCATGTCATTGGTTTCTGAATCAGATGGCTCGGCGCCCCTCAGGCTTCTTTGACGATTCGAAGGCACGACGGGATTGTTTTTCGATCCGGTTCGGTTAGGTTGGACGGCGTTGAACACGGGTCGCGTCGATGGGAAGGTTCCGGCACGGCTTGATGCGCCTCTTTCAGCGCGACCCTTTTGATCACCACAAGAGGAATTGGCGACAACACCATGAAGACTCGTCTCGTTGCAATGCTCGCGGTTCTGGGCCTGACGACCGGCTTGGGCACGGTTCAAGCCGCGGAGGACCAGGCCAAACTGATCCGTGTCGGCATGATCGGACTTGATACGTCACACGTACCGGCCTTTGTCAAGATCTTTAATAGTGCTCCCGCCGGCAGCGCCCTGGAGGGGATCAAGGTGGTGGCCGGCTATCCTGGCGGCACCGACTTCGCGCCCAGCAAGAACCGCGTGGCCAAGTTCACCGAAGACCTGCGCGGGATGGGCGTGGAGATCGTGGACACGATTCCCAAGCTCCTGGAGAAGGTGGACGTGGTGCTCCTGGAGAGCGTGGACGGTCGGATTCACCTTGAGGAAGCGGCCCAGGTTATCAAGGCGGGCAAACCCTTGTTCATTGACAAGCCGGTGGCGGGTTCGTTGGTGGACGCCATCGCTATTGATGAACTGGCCAAAGAACACAACGTCCCTTACTTCTCCAGTTCATCGAGCCGGTTCGGCCCTGGCCTGCAAGACTTGAAGCATGGCGATGATGTTGGCAAGCTGGCCGGGGCGGCGGTCTGGGGACCGTGCTCGTACCAGCCAGGGACCCCCGACCTGATCTTTTACGGCGTCCACGGCATCGAGGCCCTGGTCAACCTGATGGGCACCGGTTGCGAGACCGTTTCCCGAATTCAGGCCAAGGACGCCGACCTGGTCACCTGCGTCTGGGAAGGTGGACGCGTGGGCACCTATCGAGGCATCCGCCAGAACAAGGCCGCCTTCGGTGCGATCGCCTTCGGCACAAAGGGCATCGTCCAGGCGAAGCAGTGGGGCGACTACAAAGACCTCTGCAATGAGATCGCCACCTTCTTCAAGACCCGCAAACCGCCGTTCTCTTCTGAGGAAACCCTGGAGATCATGGCCATCATTGAGGCCGCCGACCAGAGCAAGGACCAAGGGGGGGCATCCGTCTCGTTGGCCGACGTCGTCGCCAAGGCCAGGAAGGAACTCGCGTCGAAAAAAGGGAAGTGATTATGCGTAGAAAGTGTTAATAAACTTGAAGATTATGGGAGTTATTCATGCCCAAGGTGAATCGACGTCAGTTCCTTGAAGAGTCGATGCTCGCTACGGCCGCCGCCGTGGCGGCCACTCAGTCGCTGGCTTTTGCCGATGAACCGGCGAAGGCCAGCGCCAATGACACGATCAACGCCGCGATCATTGGCTGCGGAATCCGGGGCAAGCAACACGCGGAGGTGTTGTCCAAGCTGCCTGACTGCGCGATCACCCACGTTTGCGACCCCGACAGCAAACGCGCGGAGGAGGTCGCCGCCTTGCTGGTCAAGCTGGGCCGACCGGCCCCGAAGGCGGTGCAAGACCTGCGGAAAGTGTTTGACGATCAGAGCGTGGACGTCGCCTTCGTCGCCACGCCCAACCACTGGCACGCATTGGCCGCGATCTGGGCCATGCAGGCCGGCAAGGATGTTTATGTCGAGAAGCCGGTCAGCCACAACGTCGCTGAAGGCCGACGGATCGTCCAAGCCGCTCGCAAACTGAACCGGATTTGTCAAGGCGGCACCCAGAACCGTTCCCGAGGCGCCTGGCAAGGGGCCGTCGAGTACATCCAGGACGGCAAGCTCGGTCGGGTCGAGCTGGCCAAGAGCATCGTCTATGGTCGTCGAGGGTCGGTCGGCGGCCCCGGCCTCTGCTCGATCCCCGAGACGGTGGATTACGACCTTTGGCTCGGTCCCGCCGCGAAACTTCCGCTCACCAGACGCTCGTTCCATTACGACTGGCACTGGTTCTGGAACACCGGCAACGGCGAGCTTGGCAACAACAACATCCACTATACCGACCTCTGCCGGTGGTGCCTTGGCGTGACCGGCATGGGCAACGCCGTGCTTAGCTACGGCGGTCGCCTCGGCTATACCGACTCGGCCGACACGCCCAACACCCAGGTCGTCATTCATGACTTCGGTGACAAGACCCTCGTCACCGAGACCAGAGGACTCAAGTCCGATCCGTACCCGTTTCACAACACGGCCTACGGCGCCTTGATTTACGGGACCGAAGGGATCATCGTCGATGGTTCGCTCTTTGAACCCGACGGTACGCTCGTTCGCACCTTTGAGGGGAAGTCCCAGAACCACTTCGCCAACTTCCTCAAGGCCGTGCGCAGTCGCAAGGTCTCGGACCTCAACGCGGACATCCTCGAAACTCATCAATCGACCGCGCTCTGCCACGTCGGCAACATCTCGTACCGCCTGGGAGCGACCGCGTCTCCCGAGGCGATCTCCGAGCAACTGGGCCAACTGAAGGTCCATGACCAGGTCCGCGAGACCTTCGAACGGACCCGTAAACACCTCGCCGATAATCAGGTGGACCTGAAAGCGTCCCCCTTGACGCTCGGCTCGTTGCTTCGCATCGTTCCCGAAGCCGAAGCCTTCCAGGACAACCCGGAGGCCGACGCCCTCCTGACTCGTTCGTATCGCCCCCCCTTCGTGGTGCCCTCGGAGCAGGATCTCTGAACAACGCATCAATGGGCGGGCGCTCTCTTCGGAGAACGCCCGTCGTCTCACCTTCTGATTATCAATCATTAATTATTGATTTAAGGTTATATCGATTTTGCCTCATGAACGGGCGGTTTATTGGCCGCGCACCTGCTTGATCAGATCATGCGCAGCGTTAACGATGGTTGATTCGACGTCTTCGGAGAGCGGGGCCGGGAAGGTCGAGTAATAGTAGGCGTCGCCTCCTTCGTAGCCGCCTTCCTTGATGACGCGGGTGGAGCCGACGTAGCCGAAGACGTCGTTGGCGTAGGCAGAGACCCAGAGGGGATGGGCCTCGCTGGCGAGTTCCTTGCGGAGGCGGATCGCGTAATCGACGACGACCTCGCCGGCCAGGGCGACCAGGGTCAGTTGATCGCCAAGGGCGAACGCCTGGATCGGGTAGGGATAGGTGGCGCGGATCGGTTGCCCGGCGTCGAAGGCGGCGAGCATCCGGCGGGCGTGGGCCTGACGCATCGAGCCGGGCTCGTTCAGGCGACGCTCATACGAGGCGCGATCGGTCGGGCCGGCGAAGGGGATCAAAGGTTCGGCGTAGGCGGCAGCCAGCCGACCTTTCAAGGTGAGCTGGGGCGTTGACAACGCGGTTTCGACGGCCTTCGCCAGTTCGTGGCCATACGTGCGGCCGAGTTCGATCGTGCCGCGCGGCGAGGGGTTCGAATCAGCGCCGCAGCCGGTGAGGAAGAGGGCCACCGCCCCCGGGTGGGCAGCCTCGATTGCCGCTTGGGCGAACCCGGCGTAGTCGCCCGAGAGCTTGAGAATCTGGCCGGTCAAGGTGGTATTATGACAGGCGTAGCCGAACGCGACCGCCAGGACCGCGCCGTCCTTGCCGGTCACTCGCAAGACCGGGACCGAGTGATCGGTCGGCCCTGCCGGATTGACGCCGATCTTGAAGCCGTCGGTCGTCGGTTCCCGGCGGTTCATCGAAAACCCGGCCTCGCCGACGCTGTAGGAGACGTTCGCCGGCTGGAGTTTGCCCAGCGCGTCACCGGCCAGACGGACCATCTTGGCTTCGAGGTCCTTGCGGAACGCGGCGTTGTTCTTGGACGCGGGGGAATCCGGGTCGATTCCGACGTTGTGCAGGGCGGGACCGATCGGCTTCAGGATCGGCCCGGTGTGCGTGTGCGAGGCGAAGAGCGTGACTGACTCGCGAGCCAGGCCGTGCTCCTTCTGGAGCCTCTCGGTCACGCGATCGGTGAAGGCCCGGTCAAAGCCGACGATGTCGGTGGTGATCCAGAGCAAGGTCTGCCCTTGACCGTCTCTCAACGCCAGGGCCTTGGCGTGCAAAGGGATCACGACTCCTTCGGAAGGCGTTTTCCGCCCAGCGTAGCCGGCCATCCAGACCGGGCCTTCGGGCGTGGTCTCAACGCTCGCCGCGCCCGCCAACCAGCCCGTGTCCGCCGCCTGGGCCGAAGCTCCCCAGATCCAGAGCCCCGCAGCAAGCCAGCCAATCCCGCGTAATGTGACCATGATCGACGTCCCTCTTTATTGATCTCTTGAACCGTTGAACAGACGCCAGAGACTAACCCGACCATTGGCGTGCAACAACCAGGCTGGTTGGAAGCTGAAGAGACAAAGGACAGAAGCGAAGGTCGCCCCTGGTTGAAAGTCGGGTGTTCCGGGGTCGTCGCGAACGGTATGATTGGGGGTATAGTCGGCTGGAACGCCGCGACTTATTCGGGCCTGCACTGGAATCGGGTCCGTATCAAAACCGAAGCACCCGACCCGGCCCCTGGCTGGACTGTGGAGGGACCGTTGGCACACGACGAAGACGAACTGCCCTTGTTGAATATCTATGAGATCGAGGTTGATGGGAAGACCAAGCACTACATCGGCTTTCTTGATTCCGTTCTGGCCGGCGCTAGGGGGATCGACACCCGTTCGCTGGTCGGTGAGTTCACGCCGACCGATTTTGGCGGGTTCGACCCGACGACATTCTCGGTTAACCCGGAATTTCTCGCGGCCGTTGTTGAGTTTATGAACGGGCAAACCCACAATTCGCCAGGTCTGGCCGAAGGAGCGCTTTCGATTCCTGGAGAGCGGCTGTACATCGTCGATCCCAGGAACTCGACCGACCCTAAAGAAGACCCGCCAGATGCCGACGTCCTCGGCTACGTCGAAGTCGACGACGACGGCGTGATCATCCCCGGCTCGTTTTGCTACCATGATGAGCATACCTGGTTCAACCCCAAGTACGGGCTCTCCGGCCTGTTCTTGGATCGTCTCTTCTATGACTGGCTCAACCCGGTCGAGCCCAAGTAAGCCCGGTCGTTCGGTCCGCGATCGAGGCAACTGGCTGGACAACCACCCGCCTGAGCCGTTACAAGACACCGTCCGGGTTCTTGATCCAAAGAGATCGCCGGGCGGCGGGCATCCGGGACGGATCGCCGTTCAGCGGGCCAAAAGGCCAAGGATGGATTCGGTGCAAGCAAGCACGATGCAAAGAGCAAACGGAGCCGCGACGATCGAGACTCACCAGACGCTCGGCCCTTTGCGGTTCGGGCCGATCCTTAAACGCTTGATCTGGGGCGGTCGCCGCCTGGAAACCATCTTGAACAAGTCGCTTGGCGACGGAGCCGACTTTGCCGAGAGCTGGGAAATCGCCGACCACCGCGCCGACGTTAGCCGGTTGGCCGACGGCCCCTTGACCGGCCTGAGCCTGCGCGACTTGATCGCCGGGCACGGTCGCGACCTCCTCGGCTCGGCGCTCGGCTCCCGGACCCAGTTCCCGCTCCTGGTCAAGTTTCTTGACGCCCATCAGGTGCTCTCGGTGCAGGTCCACCCTGACGACGCTTTGGGGCAAATCCTGGTCAACGATAACGGCAAGACCGAGGCATGGGTGATCGTTCATGCCGAGCCCGGAAGCGTCATCTACGCAGGGTTGCGTCCAGGGGTCGATCGAGCCCGGTTCGAAGCCGCGCTTGACTCCGGTGCGGTCGAGCCCCTCTTGCACCGGTTCCCCGCCAAGGCGGGCGACTGCATCTTGATCCCCGCGGGCACGGTCCACGCCATCGGCGCGGGGGTCGTCCTGGCCGAGGTTCAGCAGATGTCCGACGCCACCTTCCGCGTGTTTGACTGGGGCCGGATTGGCAACGACGGCCAGCCCCGCCCCTTGCACAGGGCCGAAGCTCTGGCCTCGATTGACTTCAACGCCGGGCCGGTCAATCCCTGGGTTGTCGAGCCCGAAACCCACCCCTGGGGCACGCTTGAGCCCTTGGCCCGTTGCGCCTATTTCTCCCTGGATCGCTATCGCGTTCAAAGGCCAATCTCTCTGGGCTCCGCCGATCGGTTCACGATCTTGGTGGGCCTGGGCGGCTCGGCCTTGGTCGGCGGAGTTGGCAACAACCAGCGGCTCGAATATGGTCAGACTCTCTTGCTGCCCGCCGCGCTCGGCCTTTGCGAAGTCGTCCCCGAGGGTGAGGCGACCGTGCTGAGTTGCGTGGTTCCTTAGGCGGCGGTAGACTCCCTGGACCTAGAGATCGGGACCATTTGGTATGGTTGGTCTGTTCATTCTCTGTGAAGTAGTCGCCGATGGACGCTTCCGGCAAAGGAACGCCGCATGGACCTTGGCTTGACCGACTCGCAGGACTTCTTGACTTATCGACGGGCTCCTTGGTCGCGATCGGCGCAGGCCTTGGGGATCAGCCTGGGCACGAAGTCGCTTGTCCTGGCAGCCCTGGGGTTGGTCTTGATGCAGGCAGGCTGGTGGGGGCTGGATCAACTCTTCCCTAAGTCGGCCAACGTCACGCCTGAGGTCACGATCGCGGCGGTTTCGGACCTGGAAATGTGGTCGCTCTGGCGGTCGCCGGCATTCGGTTGGCCGGGTGTTGCATCGAGTCCTTGGGTCAGGTCGTTGGGTACGTTCTGGCCGTTGTCGAGCATCGAGGGGTTCCAGTACGCCTTGGAGATGGTCGCAGCCCCGGTGCGGTCGTTGATGTCGCCGTTCCTGGCGGTGTTCGATCCCAAGAGTGACGGTTGGGGGATCTTGCATGCGGCCTTGGCGGCCGTCTGGGGAGTGTTGGTCTGGGGACTCCTTGGCGGGGCGATTGCCAGGATTGCGGTGGTGCGGTCGGCCAAGGGCGAGCGGATCGGCTTGAGGTCGGCCCTTGGGTTTGCGTTGAGAAAGCTGCTGCCGCTGGTGGGAACGCCGCTGTGTCCGTTCATCGCCGTGGCGGCGTTCCTGGTGCCTTGCGCCTTGCTGGGACTTCTGTATCAAGTTCCCGGTCCGGCCGGTGTTGCGTTGGCGGGAGTCTTGATGGTCTTCCCGCTGCTGGCGGGCTTGATCGTGGCCTTGATGCTGGTTGGTCTGGGTGCGGGTTGGCCTTTGATGGTGGCCACGGTCGCCGCCGAAGGGGAAGACTCGTTCGACGCTCTCAGCCGGTCGTATGGTTACGTCTATCAGCGGCCTGGCCGTTACGCGCTGTCGATCGTGCTAGCCTGGTTCTTGGGGGTGATCGGTCTGGTCGTCGTCGGCTTGTTCGCGGCCTTGACCGTCCATCTGGCGACCTGGGGACTCGCGCTGGGCGCACCCCACGACCGGCTTATCGACTTGCTGTCGAACAGACCGTTCCGTGGGGATCGGTTCCCTGCCTCGGCGCACCGCTTCTGGCTGGACGTGGTCGGAGTTCTGGCCCGGGGGTGGGTGTATAGCTACTTCTGGACTGCCGCCGCCTTGATTTACCTGCGGCTCCGGCTCGATGTGGACGGAACCCCCTGGAACGTCGTCTATCAGCCCGAGCCGCCTGCCTCTTCCGTACCCGAACCTTCGCCCGACCCGACGGTCCAGAATCCAACCGCCAACGGCCCGAACGTGGAGCAGAGCGAGGCACAAGGTCCGTCAGTGACTTGAGCTTCGCGCATCAGAAAAGGCCGATTTATATCCCGCATGTAAATCCTCCAATGCAAACGGATAAACGTCCCCTGTCATGCGTCCAACTCCGGATGGCTAATATGCCAGGCGGTGGCGGTCTGGAAGGCGACGGCCAGGGCGATCAAGCGGTTTTCGGAGTAGGCGCGGCCGTCAAGCTGGATCGAGGTGGGTAGGCCGTCGTCGGTGAGGCCGGTGGGCAGGAACAGGGCAGGGGTGCCGCAGACGTTGCCGGGGCCTCCCATGGATCGACTGCTGTAGCCGAGAGCGAAGGGGCCGGATGCTGTTGGGGCCGCGCCTGCGGTGGGGACCGTAAGCACGGCGTCAAACGGGGCGAGCCAGGCGTCGAGCTCGCGGCAAAGCCGGCCTCGAATCCGCTGGGCGCGGAGGTAGTCGGTGGCCAGAACGGCCTGGTCAGCAAACCCGCCCGTGCGGTCTTCGGGGGCGGTCAGTTCAAAGACAGCACCGGATTCCACCATGCTCTCAAAGGCGCTGGCCCCTTCGGCCGAGAGGATCGTGCTGGCGACCGGGCCGAAGGGGAGATCGGGCAAGGTGATCTCCTCGACCGTGCCGAGCGTCTTCCAGACGGTCAGGGCTCGTTCAAAGTGGGCCTTCACCTCGGCTTGGGCGTGCTTGACACCGTCTTTAAGCACGGCCAGGCGGAACGGTCGGCCGGGGTGGTCGGCCGGTGGATACTGGTAAGGTCGCTCGGAGGCTGAGGGGTCGTCGGAGTCCGGCCCGGCGATTGCGTCGAGGACCAGGCCGCAATCATGGGCGTTGTGGGTCATCGGGCCGATCTTGTCGAGGGTCCAGCTCAGGGCCATGGCCCCGGCCCTGGAGACCCTGCCGTAGGTCGGACGCAGGCCGGTCAGGCCGCAATAGCTGCTGGGTGTGGAGATGCTGCCCCAGGTTTCGGTGCCGATCGCGAACGGCACCAGCCCGGCGGCGACGGCCGACCCGGACCCCGATGAGCTTCCTCCGCTCCATTGCGACGGCTTCCAGGGGTTCAACCCTGGCCCGGTCAGGCTGGCGTTGGCCTGCCGGTAACCCATGCCGCCGGCCAGCTCGACCATGCTGAGCTTGGCGACCAGCACCGCCCCGGCCTCGCGCAAACGGCTGACAACG
>JBDTIR010000781.1:0-6395 GCA_039936275.1 Isosphaeraceae bacterium
GACATCAAATCGCCAGTCGGCCAGTCGGCTCCGGCAGAGTTCAGAGCGACGGGCCCCAGTATAAGCCGCGAAGGCAATCATTGGGTGAAGAAACGCCGGAGCAGACGCCTGACTCACGAATTCCAGCAGTTCCCTCACTTGGCCCTTGTCCAACCAGAGGCAGTCCCAGAGATCATCGTTCTCGCTCTTGTTCAAATTTCCACGCCCGATTTCTTTCTCGATCTGGCCCCAGGACATGAACGGCAGCGGCTCGCGCGCCTTGGGAAAGCTGAGTTCTCTCATCGCCCAAGTCGGGGCCGGGAAACCCTCCCTGGCACGGTTGCCCGCTACCCACATCCATGCCTGGCGGAGTGTCTTCAGTTCCTTTTGAATCGTCTCTCGTTGGATCGGACGACCTCGGTAGGCTTGCTTCGACCGCCTGCTGATGTAGAACTGGGCCGACGACTTGTCGAAAGTCTGGATGTCCGCCCTGGGTAAGACCTCCAGTAGGCGACGGAAGTGGATCTCCTGCATCTTCCGTGTCGAGGTTTCCAGGTGCGGGGGCGGGTCAGTCCGGTAGAGGTCGAACAGATCGCTCAACGTCACTGCCTTGGGTGCCGCGACCTGCTTGGTGGCGATGCTCGTCACCTTTCCTCCGGACATCAGGAAAGCGACCGGATCAGCCTCAACGGGCATCGTGAGTTTGCCGCGCTCCAAGTCCTGGATCGTCTCCTCGATCAAGGCGCAGAGACGGAACGCTGCGCGGTCGGAATCGACCCTGACTGTCTTGTTGAATTGCCTCCCGCCGTAGCGGAAGAAGATGCGGGCTTTGTCTTTGGCTGGATCAAAGTGATGGGATGCCATCGACGGCTCCGTGTGCTAGGAATGCGAGACCTCTTCGTCTCCATCCTAGAACAACGCGAAACCCACTCCGTTTCAGGTTGGTTTCAACCTTGGGGAGTGGGTTTCGCGGGGTGTCGTCGTAAGTAGTGCCGGAGACAGGACTTGAACCTGCACGGGAGTAAACTCCCTCTAGCCCCTCAAGCTAGCGCGTCTGCCAATTCCGCCACTCCGGCTGGTGAAGGCGTCGACTTTTGGTGGGTCGAAGATTGATTATAAACGCTGCGTCGATCATGTCAATACACCAAGTCGGACGAATCAATCTTGGCACGGATTCAACCTCGTCGCGACTCTTGCCGAGAGCGGCCCAAAGAACCATTGGCGCGTGCGAATTTCTGGACGCGGGGCGGAACGCACGGTAGGATTCTGATGTCGGAATCGTTACCAAAGGCAAAGGAGTCGGTCGGATGACCTCGCGAGGGGCTCCGCCGATGGAGTGGGAATCGCCGTCAACTGCGTCCCTTTTGGGGAGGTGGCCTTCCGGTTTCCAACGCGGGTAACCTGACATGAAAAAGGTCCGTCGGAACCGTCAGCACGCCAAGATCGCCCGTCTTCGACATCAACTCGACCTGTGTTTCGACCCAAGTCGATCCCGACGCCTTCGCACCAGATCGGCGCGATACGCGGCGGCCCTGGCCGAGCAACTCGGCTCGATTACTCGTCCCAAGGTCTGTTCCTGGTGCCGTCGTCGCCAACGCTTGCAACGGCATCACTGGGACTACAACGAACCCTTGAACGTGACCTTCCTATGCGCCGACTGTCACGTGATCGCCGACCCGATGGTCTGGCGGGCCGAGATCGCTTGAACATGCGTCCTGGTCCGATCCCATTCACTCATCCGGTCGAAGGCAGGGCGTCGGCCTCCTGCGGTGGAAGGCTGAGCGGCATCGTCAGGTGAAAGGAGGTTCCTCGACCCGGAGAGGACCGCCAGGTTAAAGCCCCGCCGGCCAGGGCGGCGGCGCGAGCGGCGCGGGGTAGGCCCAGGCCGAGCCCGCGCCCGGCCTGTCGGCCGCAAAAGAAGGGATCAAGCAGGTGCCGCCCTTCGCGGAGGTCGAGCCCACGACCGCCGTCGTGGACGACCCAGTCCAGGCGTCTGGAGTCGCCGTTCGTCGTAATCCGGACAGTCCCGCCGGCAGGGGTTGCCTCCAGGGCGTTGCGGAGCAAGACCTCGGCCAGATGGCGCAAAGGATCGGGATCGGTCCACGCCGAAGCGGCACCGCCGGGCTCGGCCAAGAGGCGGACCTTGCGGAGGTCGGCCTCGTCTTGAAGGTCACGCACGCAACTCAGAACGACCTCGTCGGGACGGCAGGCGCGTGGCCGCTGAACGGGAGGACGGGCGACGTACATCAGATCGCGAAGCATGCGATGGGCACGCTGGGCCTGGCTGATGATCGTACGCAATGAGCGGACCATCCCCGGCTCATCGGACTCGGCCAGAAGCAGTTGGGCTCGCCCTTGAATGACCGCCAAGGGGTTGTTCAACTCGTGTCCAGCTCCTGCGGCGAACTCGGCGAGGGCTTCGAGCTTCGCCAGACGAAGCTCGTGCTCTCCGGTTTCAACGCGTTGCCGATGAATCGCGAGGGTCGCGGCCAAACGTCTGGCCAGGCGATCACGGTCGGCGACCAGGTCGGCCCAGGCATGCCAGGCTGGACCGGCGGGGTGCTTGTCTGGATCGAACGGCGGGCCGTCGGGATCAACACGAAGTTGGACTTCGGCCAAGGGTTTCCCCCGACGGCCGAGCGGGACCACGAAGGCGGCCTTGGGTCCATCGGTCGAGGGCGGCGAGGTCAAGCCGGGTTCGAACCTGTTCCAGACGACTCGGGCCGACGCCGCGCCAGGCTCGGCGCACCAAGTCAAGGCAGCCCGGTCAGCCCAGGATTGAAGGCTCTCGGTCGGGTCCGAATCAGCGACCGCGTGGAGGAAGCGATCCCGAGCCGCCAGGCCACGCTCCAGATCCAGGGCGCGAAGGAGCAGGCGAGCGTGCGACCTGGAGAGCCGCTCCTCGTGGTTCGAAGCGTCGGTCGCGACGAACTCAAAACCGCAACGGACCTGAACTTCGGCCATCAAGAGTCGTTGCCGGGGATCACCACCGGGACCATGCTCGACCCTCTCCGTCGTCAAGGCCCAGGGGGTTCGCTCGGCGCAAACCAAGGCGCGCTGAACCAGGTTCAAACCCTTTGGATCATGAGCGCAGGCGGCCAGGTCGCCGGCGGAGTCGGCGTGGAGCCAGGTCGCATCGACAAGGGTTGGATCGCACCCCCAGCGCTCCGCCAGGTTGCGGCCCAGTTCGGTCGCCTCAACCCCCAGCCAGGTCGTTTCCAGATCGCGTCTGAGGGTTGGATCAGGCTCGGCGAGCAGGGCCGACAGCACGTCTGGGTTGACGGCCGCCAGGGCCCAGTACCCCAGGTTGTGAATCAAGCCGATCCGTGCCCAGTGGGCCGGATCGCCGGTCTCATTCTCGGTCGCGAACCGGCGGGCCGCGCACGAGACAGCCATTCCATGCCGCCAGAGTCGGCCGAGGACCTCCTCGGCCTCCCTCGGCCACCATGGGCTTTCGGCCGCCAGGACGATTGGGTTGACGCCCTCGGGGCGCAGCAGGGCCAGGGCAACGCCGGGGTCTTGGTCGGCCACCGCAGGCCAGAGCGACTCATGATCGCCCTGTTCGGCGCGAATCAAGACCTCACGCACGGTCGAAGGGCGCAAGGGCAAGCCCTCCAGCCTTTCGAGCTGACGACGCAGGTCGCGCGGGGTCTCGCTACGGTCAAACACGGAACGCACCGACTCGGGCTCCTTCCCGGCGGCGACGCGACCAAGGCTCGAAGCAATCTCGATCCTTTGTCCACCGTTGCCCGACCGCCGGAATCAAAAGCCGGCCGGAAGGGGTCAGGAGGTCGCGCCCGTCTCCATGTCTAAGTGTCGGCAGATCCGCCGGATCAGTTCATCAACGTCGAGCGGTTTCTGCAAGAAATCGTCAGCGCCCGCAGTTTTGAGTTCGGCGATCTTGTCTTCCTCAATCATGCCGGAGATGCAGATGATCCGGATATCCGACATGGTTGGATCGGCCCGAATCAGCTCGCAGACGGCCTTGCCGTTGATATCCGGCAACATGACGTCGAGCACGATCAGGTCAGGGTGGATTTCCTTGGCCAGCATCCCGGCTCCGAAACCGTTATTAACCGCCCTGGTTTCAAAGCGGTTGTCGGTCGAGAGCACGTCGCTGATCAAGTCCACGACGGCTTGGTCGTCATCAACGATCAGGATCGTCCGCTTGCCGCTCTCGAGTGCGTCGGTCGGGATGCCGTTCTCTTTCATGAACCGAAAGAGCGACTCCCGAGGAATGCGCCGGAACCGCGACCCGGGGACCCGAAATCCCTTGAGCTGGCCCGAGTCGAAGCAACGGATAATCGTTTGCTGACTCACTTTACAAATTTTGGCCGCTTCTCCGGTCGTGAACACGGTCTTCATGGTCGGGTGCGCCCTCTGCGAGCCTTTCAGGCTCGATTTATCCCGCGGCCCGAGGGCCTCGTGTCCCTGGACAACCCCCGTCCGCATGGCAATCCTCCTTGATTGAACCCGCATTTGTGAGACAGCGATCGACCCAAGGGCACCTTGCCGCTCGCCGACCGCCGACAGACTGCCTTGATCATCCTTGACAAATCGATAAACTCTACGAATTCTGTCGAGTTTGCCAGGTTTACCACGGTAGCCAATTATAATACTCCTGCCTACCCTGTCAAGCCGAATGCGCAGTCTTCGTAAGTCACTGGTCATAAGGAGGATGGGGAGGATAGGCGTCTCAACCAACTGGGTAAAATGAAGGCAAAGTCCCATTCTCACGGATCTTTGAGGGGATTCCGCGACTCAAGAACGGCCCTATCTTACGCCGCTTGTTCCTGTGCGGACAGTTTTTCCCTGAAAAATTCCCCAAGCGCTCGCTAGATGGTACGCAAATCTGGGTAAGGATCGCTGTTTGGAAAGGTAATCTACGGCCAAAACTGATGGTTCGGGGTGCCCTGGCAGTCTTGAACGATTCCCGTCGAATTTTGACACGCGCACCAACTGGCGAGCACCAGGGAAAAATTCGAGAAAAAGAGAAGTCGGCT
Organism: Isosphaeraceae bacterium; assembly: GCA_039936275.1. GTDB lineage: Bacteria > Planctomycetota > Planctomycetia > Isosphaerales > Isosphaeraceae > JBDTIR01. The sequence continues at coordinate 4,983 of JBDTIR010000781.1, forward strand.
CGCCCCCTGGCGATGATGTCTGAGTAACACGCGCCTTTTGTGTGCCTTGATTTGCGGATTCGACCCTGAACCCAAGCCCCAACGAGGTGAACCGATGTCGATGCTCCTGACGCTTCCACTGCTCTCTTCCTCGTCTCTTCCCGCCAAGAAACCCTCCGGCCCGGCGACCGACGCCGGCCGACGCGCCAGTTCGCGCAACTCGTTCAAGCACGGCTTTTCAGGCTCGGGAGCCGTCTTGCCCGACGATCTCCGCGATGAGGTCAACGCCAGGCGAGACGCCTATGCCGACCGCTTCGGGCCCACCGACGCCACCGAGCAAGACCTGGTGTTTCAGATGGCCCTGGCCAGCGTGCGGATGAGCAGGATCAGCGAGGCAGACACCGCCCAGACTGAGGAACGGGTCCGCCACGCCGTCCAGCGCTGGGACGAAACCAGAGCCGCGGAAGTCCGCGCCTGCGCCGATCGCCTCGACGCCGAACCCGTCGAGGCCGTCCGCCTGCTCCGACGAATCGCCGAGGGGACGGATTATCTCGCCGACGAGTGGGAGTCCTTGACGACCGCGCTCCACGACCAAGGGGCCTGGACCGACGACCAGGCGACCCGCGCCTTGCGCCTGCTCGGCATGGACAACGCAACAACCGACCGCTCAACCTCGCGCCTTAATGATTACTGGCTCGACGTGGAAGCGGCGCGCTCCGGCGATCCGTCGGCCCGAGATCGCCTGGCCGAGATCGCCAACACGCAAATCGAGGAGCTGGTCTCCCTCGGCGAGCAACACTGGAACCAGTTCGACCAGCCAGACCGCGACGACGCCCCCCGCCGCGCCCTCTTTGACACCTCGCCCGCAGGCGTCAAACTTTCCCGATACCTCGCCGACGCCCAGCGACTTTATTATCGGTCCCTCAACGAGTTGAACCGCCTGCGCGCTCAGGCCGAAAAAGAGCGCTCCCAGAACCCTCGAAGGTTCGTCAACCCCCGGCCCGCGCCGAGCCCCCCGCCCTCACGAAACGAACCCGCGTCGCCGCCGCCGGTACCCAGTCCGAGTGCTCCCTCCGTCGCGCCAGGACCCGTTTCGACGCCCGCGCCGGGACGCTCACAAAACGATCCCTCCGTCCAGATCCTCAACAATCTCCTTGAGACGATGCGTGCGAACCGGATTGACCCTTCGATGACGTCAAACGGCCCGCTCAACGACCGTTAACGTCGTGTGTTTCTGACCATTTGAACACATCATAGGCCGAAGCCGCTGATCGGCCGCGATCAGCCTGCGCACCGATCACTCGTTCCTTGACAATTCGGCAACGGCGACGGCTGGCATCCCCTCTTGGGTCTTGTAAGGGCGTGTTGAAGCACGTCCGTATTTTTGATTTTCCTTTGATTGTGAGGGTCACGCAGTTGAGAGGCGGGGCGGCG
>JBDTIR010000782.1:0-12774 GCA_039936275.1 Isosphaeraceae bacterium
CGGCGCCAACCAGCAGCAGATAGCGGGTCGACGGTGCCGACGGGACGGGCTCGCCGCGCGCCTGGATTTGCTGAACCTCTCGGAGTAGCTTGAGGTTGCGCGTGTTGGCCTTGAAGAAGACGTCAAAGACGTCGCCGATCACCGGGACCGAGCCGACCCCGACGTCAAGCAGCACGTTGGAGATCATCCGCGCGGCGACGGCCTTCGGTACGCGATAATGGGCCAGGGCGTAGAGGACCAGGCCCACCTGGACGATCCCGGTCACCACGTCACCACCGACCGGCACCAGGCCGATCAAGGCGTCGAGGCCCACCCGGACGTTCGTGCCTGGTATAACAATGGCGCGGTCCATCAACCAGGCGATCCGCTCCAGATTGCGATCCGAAGGGCCTGGCCTTGGTTCGTCCGCCTTCGATTTCGGGGTCAGGACGCGGGGCATGGGTGTTAACTCGTTTTTCGAAGGCTCAACGAACAATCAATAAGAACAGGAAAAGCCAGCCCGAGAAATCGGGAACTGGCTCTGAGGTGTTCCGAGGCGCCTGTCCCCGTTAACCGACCAAGTGTGCTTCCGGGACAGACTCTCAACTCGTCGTCCGGGTGCGCGTGCCGAAGAAGCCCATGGCCAGCAAGACGACGGCACCGATGATCGACATGATCCACCCTGCTGGTGAATACGGGCTCGTACCCAGATGGAGCAGGAACGACAGGCCGCCACCAAGCAGCGAACCCACAATCCCCAGCATCATCGTCGGGACCCAGCCCATCGAGTCTTTGCCTGGATGCAACATCCGAGCGATCAAACCGGCCACAATACCAAACACGACCCAACCAATGACGGCGCCAATCATGAGCAACACTCCTCTTGTGTGTCGAGGTTGAAATTCCAAAGGACCAATCCGCCTCGCCCAAGTCCGGGCCATCCGGCCGGGGTTAGCGTCTGCCGGTTGATCAAAATGCAATCGGAATGCCAATGGCGAACATCTCACCCCTTTCAATCTTCGTGAACGGGTCGAAGAGTGCCCGCCCTCGCATCCGTATCCGCATCAAGGGCATAATTGACAATTTCCCAGTGACAGGAATCTGCGTGGAGAGTGACGAGAAAATCGATTCCTATAGGGAAAATTATTTCTCGCGGTCGAGGGTTCTGAGCCGATACCCCAAGGCGTAGAGGGGCGTTCACCGATTTTCTTGGGATCAGAACAACTGCGGTGAGCCAGAATCGGACATCACCCCGGACTGCCAAAATTGCAAGGTGAAACTATGAGAGAGGGGGAAGGTCGAGCCGACGAGCCGCAGGGGCTCTGAGCTTGTGGTGAATTTTAAGGGTTAGGAGTTACGCGAATGCTGGTTCAGGGATTCCAGAGAGGGGTTCCAATATGGACCTCCTGACGGCATCTCGAACCATCCGTTTTTTCGCCTCGTCGATGCTGACCCCGGTGGTGAAGAAATGCCATTTCAGCCGCAAAATCGCCCGCAACGCCATCATGGTATGGTTGCGCTACGCCCGCGTTGAGCGGGCCTGTGATTGGTCCACCCCGCAGCACAGCTTCAGGTCGCGGTGGTCGTTCTCGATCGCGTAGCTCCATTCGGCGTTCCGTTGAAACATCGCCTCATCCATCCCCAGGTCGTTCGTCGCTCGGTATTCAATTGTGTTTGAGCCGGATTTGCCAGAGCCAGCCCATGTCACGGATCGGTTTGAGGTTCTCCAAGCTGGCGTACCAGCCATCACACAGGACGGCTTGGGCAGCGAATCCACGACTGTTGGCAATCCGGAGCATTTCCCAGAAGTGGTCGTGCTCGGTCGCGCTTGGTCTTGTCATCGATCCGGTAATCGCAGGGGATCTTGCGGTCGCCGTCGGTCCAAAGGAGCGTGATCAAGTTGATTCCGAGGACGGGTTGGCGCACCCAAGGAACGCAGGCGGCCCCCGATTCTTCCAGGAAACCAATAGACGGGGCGCGCGGTCCACGGTATTCTAAGACCTTCGAAACCGCGCCTTTCTGGTTTCCAACAACTTGGATCGGAATGGATCGACCGCACCTGCCTTTTTGAAGGGTGGGGCTCTCGCGGCCACCTTTGCTCAACGACCCTCCCTGCTTTTGAGAATCTTTGCGCCTCTCTACCAAAACATCTCCCGGATCGCTTCGCGCTGCGGGCGCGGGGCCTCGCACCTTGCGAATCGAGCCCGAGTCATGACCACGACGCTCGACGTCACCCGTACCGGTGTCCTGGAACTCCACCCCAAAGGGTATGGATTTCTCAGAGATCCCGGGCGCAATTACCGGGTCGGTACTGATGACGTGTATGTCGGCACGCCGCTCTTGACCCGGTTCGGGCTCCGTTCCGGGGTTCGGCTCACCGGCAGGGTCGAACCTGTGAAACCCGGGCAAGGACCTCGACTCGCGGAACTGACCGAGATCGAGGGCCAACCGCCGGAGTCGTATCTGACCCTGCGCCGCTTCGACGACCTGACCGCGATCGACCCTCATGAACGCATTCGCCTGGAAAACGGCCCCGAGCCGATGGGTATGCGCGTGATGGACCTCTTGACGCCCGTCGGCAAGGGTCAGCGCGGTTTAATCGTCGCTCCGCCTCGCAGCGGCAAGACGATCTTGCTTCAGCAGATGGCTGCCTCAATCACCGCGAACCACCCCGAACTGCATCTGATGGTCCTCCTGGTCGATGAACGGCCCGAGGAAGTCACCGAGATCCGCCGCAGCGTCCAGGGCGAAGTCATCGCCTCGTCGAACGACCATACCACCGAAGAACAGATCCGTCTGGCCCAGCTTGCCGTCGATCGCGCCAAGCGGATCGCCGAGTCCGGCGGCCAGGTCTTGATCTTGCTCGACAGCCTGACCCGGCTAGCCCGCGCCTATAATAAAGGCTCGAATTCCGGCAGGACCATGACTGGCGGCATCGACATCCGCGCCCTGGACGTTCCCAAGCGGCTCTTCGGTGCCGCCAGAACCTTCGACGAAGGGGGATCGCTGACCGTCCTGGCCACCTGCCTGATCGAGACCGGCAGCCGGATGGATGAGATCATTTTCCAGGAGTTCAAGGGGACCGGCAACATGGAAGTCGTCCTCGACCGCAAGCTTGCCGATCGGCGAATCTGGCCGGCGATCGACATCCAGCTCTCCGGCACCCGCAAGGAAGAACTCCTGCTCGACCCCGCGACCCTGGCCCACGTTACTCTCTTGCGCCGCACGCTTTCGGATATGAAGCCGGTCGAGGCGATGGAATCCTTGGTCCGGCAACTGGCCAAATACCCGAGTAACGAGGCGTTCCTGGAGCGGCTCGATCAGCTTCAAAAGGGTCGCTGAACGGAATCAGGTCTAATCTGAGTGCGTTGACTTCCCTCTTGAAACAAGATCATTCCCCACAATCAGTGTCGTGACGGCGCGGCCGCCTTCAGGGCGATCCCGCTCTGCATGATGTCCTCAACGTTCCCTTCGGGGATCGAACCAAGGCGGACGTCGGAGACCGCGACCCAGCGTCGATCAACGCCTCCAGTACCTCGACATGGTCCTGGTGTTCGTCGGATTCCTCGTCGTACACGGCCACCCAGCCGTTCTCTGGTGGAGCGACATAGGCAGCGCCTCGGCAGATCCGCCGGACCTCCGAGATGACGGGTTTGGCCGAATCGGCCCGCACCTGGTGATTCGTGAAGAACGCAACCAATCTAGAAGACTCCCGGCGACCGATCAGGCGAGCAGTTTCGTCAAGACCTTGCCGCCGACGTCGGTCAGGCGCTCGTCTCGGCCGTTGTGAAGGACGGTGAGCCGCTTGTGATCGAGCCCCATCAGGTGCAAGATTGTGGCGTGCAGGTCATTGATGTGGGCCTTGTCCTCGACCGCGTGCAGGCCGATCGAATCGGTGGAACCAAGCACGGTGCCGGCTTTGACCCCGGCGCCGGCCATCCACATGGTGAACCCGGTCGCGTTGTGGTCCCGTCCTCGGCTGCCGCCTTGCGCCACCGGGGTCCGACCGAACTCTCCTCCCCAGATCACCAGGGTCTCATCCAGCAAACCCGTGCGTTTCAGGTCGGTCAGGAGTGCGGCGACGGGTTGATCAGTTCGGCCGCACATATGTTCGTGATTGGCGTCAAGGTCGTCGTGCGCGTCCCACTGCATGGCGACCGGGCCGCCGCCGGAATAAAGCTGGACGAACCGCACGCCGCGCTCGACCAGGCGTCTGGCCAGGAGGCAGCGGGTGCCGAACTCGGCCGTGCGGGGGTTGTCGAGCCCGTAAAGCGTCTTGGTCTCGGCCGACTCGCGCGAGAGATCGACCGCTTCGGGGGCCTCGCTTTGCATCCGGTAGGCAAGTTCGTAGCTGGCGATCCGCGCCGAGAGTTCGGTGTCGTCCGGTTCCAGGTCGGCCTCGTTCATCGACTTGAGCAGATCAAGCGTGGCTCGGCGTTGCGGGGGCGAGAATTCCGAGGTGGCGGGCTTGAGGTTGATAATCGGGCTCGGGCCGCTACGGAACAAGGTTCCTTGATACGAGGCCGGCAAGAGGCCCGCCCCCCAGCACGGCGCGCCCCCTTCGGGCGTCCCTTCCGGCTGAGTCATCACGACGAACGCAGGCAGGTTCTCACTCTCGGAGCCCAGGCCGTAGGTCACCCAGCTCCCCAGGCTGGGGAAGCCCATGAATACGCGGCCTGTATTCATTTGATAATGCGCAGGCGCATGAATCACGCTTTCAACCCAACATGACCGGATCACGGCGATGTCGTCGGCATGAGCATGCATGTGAGGCACCAGATCGGACATGTCGATGCCCGCCTGACCATAGGTTCCCCATTTGCGATGGCTGCCCAGGCAGATCGGGTCGCCTTCGAGAAACTGGCTGTGGATCTTTCCGAAGCTCTCGGGCAAGGGTTTACCGTCGAGCGCGTTCAGCTCTGGCTTTGGATCAAACATGTCAACATGGCTCGGTCCGCCGACCATGAACAAGAAGATGCACCGCTTGGCCTTGGCCGGGAAGTGCGACGGCCTTGGCGCCAACGGGTTGCCCGGAACGCCCGCCCGAGCCTCGTCGGCCTGAAGCAGGTGCGTCAGGCCAAGCAAGCCGAAGCCGCCGCCCAGGGTCTTGAGGAACTCGCGCCGGCTGCCCGGCATGAACGAACCAGGACCGGGGCAACGATGGCGGGAATAAAATTCAGACATCATTTCATCCTTAACCATGACGGTCTAGTTCGGCGAACAGATCGGCAAGCGATAAAACGAATCCGGGCAAGACTTCGCCGCCGTCGAGCGTCTCCGAAGCGTCGAGCACGACCGGAGCGCCCCTTGGGGCGTGAACAGCGACGGTTCGGGCCTGGGGATCGACCAGCCAGACCAGGCGTACGCCGGCCTCGAAATACTCGCGGAGCTTGCGGGTCAGTTCCCTCTTGGTGTTGGACTTGCTCAACACCTCCACGGCCAGGTCGGGAACAAGATCGGGGATTGGTTCGCTTGGCACCGATCGTCCTGGAACCCGGTCCCAGGACGCGAAGGCCACATCGGGGGTACGCACCAGGCCGGGAAAGAGCCGCATCAACCCGTCGGCGCCAGAGACAAGACCAAGGTTCCCGGGAATGACGAACGCCCTCAAGAGGCTGAGGATCAGGCCCGCGAGGATCGATTCACGAAATCCCATCGCCTTCTCCACCAGCACGCCGTCGACAAGTTCGCAAAGCCGGCCCTCACGGTCGTTCACGGTGAGGACGTCAGCCTCGGTGGCCTGGCCAGGCGCGGGCCGCATCAAGACCCGCGACGGCGGGACGTCGCCAAGCTGATCCAGCAAGTCAGCCAAGGTCGGAGTGTGGGTCGTCAGGGTTGCCATCGAGAATCATGTCCAAAAATTAGAATTCATGTGATTCAAATCAATATTCTTGAAATATATCATAAATATTAGTCTTATCCATGACGGTCTAGTTCGGCGAAGAGGTCGGCCAGTGGCAGGGCAAACCCGGGCAAGACCTCGCCGCCGTCGAGCGTCGCCGTCAGGTCCAGAATCACCGGGTCAGTCGCTGGTGCATGGACCGCGACAGTCCGCGCCTTCGGATCGACCAGCCAGACCAAGCGGACGCCGGCGTCAAAATATTCGCCAACCTTGCGGACCATCTCCCGCTTGGTGTTCGAATCGCTCAGCACTTCAATCGCCAGGTCCGGAACGAGGTCGGGAATCGGATCTTTGGGCATGGTCCGACCGGGGACGCGATCCCAGGACGCGAAGGCCACGTCGGGGATGCGCACCAGTCCAGGGAAGAGCCGCACCATGCCATCGGCACCGGTCACGAGACCAAGATTCCTCGGCAGGACGAAATTGAGGAGGAGACGGCCCAGGATCATCGCCAGCGCCGATGCAGAGTATCCCATCGCTTTCTCCACCAGCACGCCGTCGACGAGTTCGCAAAGCCGGCCCTCACGGTCGTTCACGGTGAGGACGTCAGCCTCGGTGGCCTGACCAGGCGCGGGCCGCATTAAAACGCGCGACGGCGGGACGTCGCCAAGCTGATCCAGCAAGTCGGCCAAGGTCGGAGTGTGGGTCGTCAGGGTTGCCATGAGTCACCGAAAGGGTACGACGATCAATCACGGAACATAGACGAATTCATTCCGATTCATCATCGCCAGGGCGAAATCCACCAGGGCCGCGGCTCTAGCTGCGTTGGATTTGACGGTTGCGTCGACCGGTTGGGCGAGGGGTTGGCCGTCTTGGGCCAGATCGTGGAGCAAGGTGGATTGGGCCGACAGGAAGGCGAGGGCGCGGAGGGATTCCTCGGGTGAAGGGGGTCGGGCCAGAACGATCCGGTAGGCGTGAAGAACCTGGTCCCGGGGATCGTCGCCAGCCTCGCGAATCAGGCGGCCGGCGAGGGCCTTGGCGCGGTCGATGGCGAAGGCGCTGTTGAGCAGGACCAGGGGTTGCAGGGCGTGGGTGCTCACGGCGCGCCGGGCGCAGGCGGTCTGGGTATCGGGGGCGTCAAAGGCGTCGAACATCGGGTAGCGGACGTTCCGCTTACGGAAGAGGTACAACGACCGCCGGGCGTGTTCGGCGGGGTCGGGGGTCTCTGGCCAGAGGTCCACGACTTCGGCCTCGGTGAAAATCAAGGCTTCCACTTCCTTCTCGATCGGCACCAAGACCCCTGGACCGCCCATCTTGGGGTTGAGCTCGCCGGTGACGGCCAGCATCGCGTCGCGCAGGCTTTCGGCCTCCAGGCGTCGGCGGTTCATCTTCCAGACGAGGGAATTGTCGGGGTCGTCCTCGGTTTGCGTTGGCATCGAAAACCGGGAGGCTTGGCGATAGGTTGCCGACGTGACGATCAACCGATGGATCGGCTTGAGCCGCCACCCTTGGGCGAGCAGTTCGGTCGCTAGCCAGTCGAGCAGTTCGGGATGGGACGGGTCTTCACCCCGGATGCCGAAGTCGTTGGGCGTGGCGACGATTCCCCGGCCGATGTGGTGCATCCAGAGGCGGTTGACGATCACTCGAGCCGTCACCGGGTTGTCCGCGCGGGTCAACCAGCGAGCCAGGGCCAGGCGTCGGTTGGGATCGACCTCAGCCTCGGCGGAGAAGGCGTCCGAGCCTTGCGAGGCCAGGAGCACGCCTGGCGGACGAGGAGCGACTCTGACGCCTCGGTTCGTCACCTCGCCCCGGCGAAGAACGAACGTCTCCCCCGTGTAACTCGCCTGGTCGATCAAGGCCATCGCCTTGGGAGGCGGGGGAGGCAACGTGACCTGAACGTCGTGAATCGCCTGCTTGAGCCGCTCGCGCTCGGTGTGGTCTTCGGGATGACTGGAGACGGCCTTGGCGACTTCTTCCCAGGTGATCTGGAGCGCCTTGTTCGCACCTGCCGCCAGTTTCTTCTGAACAGGGGTACGGTCCTTCTCAGGAATCGTCAGAACGGCCTGTTCGGCCTCGGTCAGCATCGTCTGTTTCTGGTCGCGCAAGGTCGTGCGATAAGGGGCTTCGAGGGCGGCCATCGCCTGGCGCAACGGGGCGATTTTGGCGTCAACGGCTTTCTTGGCGGCGGCGAAGGCCTCGGTTTCGGCCTTGGTGGCGATTGGTTGATCAATAAGCTCGGACTTAGCGAAGAAGGATTGCAGGCGGTAGTAGTCGGTGGTGGGCACGGGGTCAAACTTGTGATCGTGGCAACGGGCGCAGACCAACGTCATGCCGAGGAAGACCGACCCGACGGTGCCGGTGACTTCGGTCAGTTCCGATTGCCGCTTGACGGCCGGGTCGATGTTGCCGCCGACGAGTTCGCGAGGACCGCAGCGATTGAACCCGGTGGCGATCAAGGCGTCGGGGTTGCCTGGTTCGAGTTCGTCGCCGGCCAGTTGCAGGGTCAGGAACCGATCGTAAGGTAAATCGTCGTTGAGGGCCTTGACCACCCAGTCGCGATAGCGCCAGGCGTCTGGCCGTTCGACGTCGAGTTCGAAGCCGTTAGAGTCGGCGTAGTGGGCCAGATCAAGCCAGTGTTGCGCCCAGCGTTCGCCGTACTGGGGACTGCTCAGGAGGCGATCAACCAGGCGTTCATAGGCGTTGGGCTGATCATCGTTCAGGAACGCATCGACCTCGGTCGGTGTGGGCGGCAGTCCGATCAGGTCGAACGTCACCCTGCGGATCAAGGCGACGCGGTCGGCCTCGGGGGCGTGGACGAAGTCCATGTCCTCGATTCCGGCGAGGATGAAACGGTCGATCGGGTTCTTGATCCAGGTTTGGTCCTTGACCTCGGGCGGCTCGGACCGTTTCGGCACCTGATAGGACCAGTGGGCTCGCTGGTCGGCACTGAAGGTCTCGGGCGGGGCCACCGCGTCATCGCTGGGTTTGGGGTTGGCCGCGAAGACGAGCACAGGAAGGCACATCACTGCCAGGAACCAGAGCGCACGGGTCATTTGCAAGCCATCCCCCAGGAAGGAACGGTGTGGCGGGGAGCACGCCGATCAAGGGCGGGACGGACGATCCGAAGTCGTTCGCATCCGCCATTGTGGCAGGAACTGAGGCAAAAGCCAAGCGGGAGGTGATTTCTCGAAGGGCAGGTCAAGCACGCCGGAAACCCCGGCGTACTTCACACACCCTACAACGCTCGGAGAAGTTCGCGGATCAGGAGGCCAAACGAAAGAGCGACATGACCCGGAACGAGGTTGAACCGCTCGATCACGGCAGGCTGTATTCGAGTTCAGCGACTCCCCACTCATCATAGACAAAAAATTTCTTGAACCCAGGTATCTCTTTCAAATGGGCCATGGATCGATGCAAAGCAACCACGGCTCTCATCAATATTCCGGTTGAGGTCCGTGGCCACCCAGTTCACTGTACAAATAACCTTGTTAGTCTCCAAGATCACACCTCTAATCACACCGAGATGAAGGACTTTGATGCCTGTCTGTCCTCGACCTTTCATACGTTTGATTGCGATCCTGTCGCCAACTTTCATCTCTGACGCTTTCTCGGGCTGGCGACCCTCCTCCCAGCCAAGCATCCAGATCCCCTGCTCAAGAAACTTCGCGTCTTGATGATCAACTCCACCCCACGAGGCGCCCACTACCCAGTAATTCATCAACGATCTCTCCCGAATGCTCAATCTCCAAGTTCTTGTAAGACGTGTGAAGCATGCCAATTCCGCAAAATCGACATGTTTCACACGCCCTACCAATTCAAAGCAATTCGCGAATCGGGCGGCCGTCGGAGCTGACCTGGATCGGGCGGCCGTCGGGGGTGTAGTGGGTGGTGTCGAGAGGGATGCCCAGGCGGTTGTAGATGGTCGCGGCCAGGTCTTCAGTGTAATAGGGGGCCTGAACCGGGCTCTCGGCCAACTGGTTGGTCTGGCCGACGACGACGCCCGACTTCAAGCCGCCACCGGCAAGCAAGGCGATGCCCGCCGTAGACCAGTGATCGCGCCCGGCCGACGGGTTGACCTTGGGCGTCCGGCCGAAATCGCTCAGGACGACGACCAGGGTTGATTCAAGCTGGCCGCGGTCGGACAGGTCTTGAAGCAAGCCGGAAACCGCGAAGTCGAGCCGAGGCAAGAGCCGATCCCGCAAGGACTTGAAGTTATTCGTATGCGTGTCCCAGCCGCCGTCGGTGACGGTGACGAACCGCACACCAGACTCGACCAACCGGCGGGCCAGAAGGCACCCTTGGCCCAACGAGTGGCGGCCGTAGCGATCGCGCAAACGCGGGTCTTCCGCGTTCAGGTCGAACGCTTTCTTGGCCTGGGGGGCGGTGATCAGGCTGTAGGCCTTCTGATAGAAGGTGTCGGTCGCTTCCAAGGCCGTGGGCACCGACTCCATCTGACTTTGCCAGGTATCGACGGCGTCGAGCACCTTCATCCGTCGCTCGAATCGGGGGCGGTCCACTCCGCCTGGCATGGTCACGTCGCGCACGGTGAACGCCGGGTTCGAAGGGTCGCCGGGTAGGACGAACGGGTTGTACTGGTCGCCCAGGAACCCGGCCACGCCGCCGCCGAACCGAGCGTCAACCGCCGTGCCGACCTGAACAAACGGAGGCATCTGGTTGCGGTCGCCTCGCTCCTTCGAGAGCACTGCGCCGTAGGTCGGGAACGTAAGGGCCTGGTTGAACGGGTGGCCGGTCAACATATAGGCGTCGGCCACGCCGTGCGAACCGTTGCGCGGGTTGAGCGAGCGCAGGATCGAATACTTGTCCTGATGAACCGCCAGTCGGGGCAAGGGATCGCAGAGCTGGATGCCCGGCACGTTGGTGTCAATGACCCCGAACTCGCCGCGGATCTCGCTGGGGGCCTCGGGCTTGGGGTCGAACGAGTCAATATGGCTGATGCCCCCTTGAAGCCAGAGCAGGATGCACGACACGTCCGAGCCGGGCGTCGCGGACATGGCCTTCGCCCGCAAGAGGTCCGGCAAGGCCAGGCCGAGCGCCGACAACGACCCGACTCGCAGGAAATTCCGACGGCTGATCCCGTCGCAACTACGGTTCGAACCACTCGCGAGCTGGAACATCGTGGTCCTCTCCTTAATCAGAAGGCTGGTCCGTTCTGGGCAGGGATGCAATTGGCCAGGCGCTCATTCAAATCGACTGGGCGTATTAGACGAAAGTTTAACACTCATTCGACGGTCGAGGCAAGTGAATTTTGATCCCACAGAGAGAAATTTCGCTCACGCCGGTTTTCTTCCTTAGAGAGGAACGTCTTGCCGACCACGCCCGGGGCGGATAGCGTGCGTTTGCGAAGTCGAAAGGGTCAAGGTCATGATCGGGCGGTCCCCAATTGAGGCATTCAAAACCGTGGGAGATCCATCGAGCGGGGTTGAGTTGCGAGGGGTGGGCAAGGTCTATCCAGGGGGGATCGAGGCGGTCGCCGGGGTGAGTTTGACGGTCGCCGATGGGGAATCCTTGGCGATTGTCGGCCCTTCGGGATCGGGCAAAAGTACCCTCTTGCGGCTGGTCGCCGGGCTGGAGACCTTGACCGCCGGCGAGGTCTGGATCGCCGGTCGGCGGGCCGACGGCTTGCCCCCCTCGGCGCGTGATCTGGCGATGGTCTTCCAGGACCAGGCGCCGTACCCGCACCTGAACGTCTTTGACAACCTGGCCTTTGGTTTGCGCGCCCGGCGTCGGCCCAGGTCGGAGATCAACGAGCGGGTCGGCCAGATGGCGGAGCTTCTGGGCCTGACCACCATGCTGGGCCGCCGACCTGCGACCCTCTCCGGAGGCCAGCGGCGGCGGGTGGTCCTCGGCCGCTCGCTGGCCCGTCGACCGACGGCCTTGCTTCTGGACGAGCCGCTCTCGGGCCTCGACCCGCCGATGCGCGTCGCCCTCCGGGCCGAGCTTTCGGCCTTGCATCGTCGCCTGGGAACGACGACCTTGCTCGTCACCCACGACCAAGGCGAAGCAATGGCCCTGGGCGACCGCGTGGCCGTGTTCGACCAGGGGCGTCTGATCCAGGTCGCCCCCCCTTTGGAACTCTACGACCAGCCGGCGACACGGTTCGTCGGCCGGTTCATCGGCAGTCCACCGTTGAGCGTCTTGCCTTGCCTGATCGAGTCCGGCGACGGTTCGATCCGGGTCCGCCTGGTCGGCCCTGAACGGGAGTCGGTCGCCACGATCCCGCGAGACGGCCCCTGGTCGAACGTCTTGATTGGTCGAGGAACCGGGCCGATTGAGCTCGGCATCCGTCCCGAGCACGTCCAGATCTCCGCCGAAGCCAACGGGGCATTGTTGCCGGTCGAAGGGCGGGTACGTCGGCTGGAACCCCTGGGGCACGAAACTCTGGCCGATCTCGCTGTCGGCCCGCACTCGCTCGGCCTCCGTCTACCGCCCGATACCCCGATCCGGGTGGACGACCCCTTAACCGTCCGCCTCGACCTGTCCCGCGCTCACTGGTTCGAACCGGAGACAGGGGAGCGGCTGGTCTGACCTCGTCGTTCACAAACAGTCGTGGTCGATCCAAGGACGGCCGTTGAAGAATTTCCTTGGCTCAAGGGGCGATCCCGTGTCCAATGGTCCCGACGCCCTTGGAGGCAACACCTTTGGGATGGACTGCAAACGTCAAGGACATTACGCATGAAATGGGTCTGGAAGACGTGGCTCGTGGTTCTGGTCGCGGGCCCCTTGGCAAGCTCGGCGAGGGCGGACGATCCCCCCTTGGCTGAATACTTTCGCGTGGAGACCGCGCGAATTGCCGCCAAGCCGCTCGGCGGTATTGACTCGCTTGAGGGTTGGAAAAAGGCGCGTCCTGAGCTGCAAAACCAGTTGCGCGACATGCTCGGGCTCAACCCCTTGCCCGAGAAGACCGACCTGAAGGCGAAGATCACCGGCGTGGT